>CAZGNH010000253.1:0-8811 GCA_964527025.1 uncultured Chthoniobacterales bacterium
CCGGCGACGTGACCAACACCGGCGGGGTGACCATCAATAATGGCACGCTGCGGATCGGCAACGGCGGCACCACCGGCTCCTACACCGGCGATACGGTAATCAATGGCGGCAGCCTGGCCTTTGCCCGCAGCAACGCCTATACCCATGGCGGCACGATTTCCGGCGTGGGTGGTGTGTCCAAGGTCAATGACGGCGTAGCGACAGTTACCGGCGACAACGACTACAGCGGCAACACGGCTCTCTTCGGCGGAGTGCTCGTGGCCGACCATGCCAACGCGCTGGGCACCGGCAACATCGTTTTCAATGCGGCGGGCGGCGGCGGAACGCTGCGCTACACGGCCAACTCAGCGGGGACCGACTGGGCGGAGCGCATCGTCACCAGCAATGCCGCCATCCGCCTCGACACGAGCGGCAACGACGTGAACCTGGCCGGGGCGATTGACAGCACCAACACCGCTGGCCTGACCAAATCCGGCGGGGGCGTTCTGACCCTTGGCGGAACCAACACCTACACAGGGGCAACCACGGTCAGCGCAGGCACCCTGCTCATCAACGGCAGCACCGCCTCCGGCAGCACGGTCACTGTGGGAGCCAGCGGCACCCTCGGCGGCAGCGGCACGGTGGGCGGCGCCACCACGATCAGCGGCACCCACAGCCCCGGCACCAGCCCCGGAATCCAGACTTTTGAAGATGGGCTCACCTACAACACCGGCTCGACCTTTGTCTGGGAGCTGATTGGCAATACCGTCGCCGGCCGCGGCACGAACTTCGACGGCGTGGACGTGACCGGTGGCACCTTGACCATCGCCACCGGGGTGACCACCGACCTTGTCTTCGACGGCACCGGTTCGACGGTGCTGTGGAGCGACAGTTTCTGGGACACAGACCAGTCCTGGCTGGTCTTCGATAATGCCGGCGTACCTTCCATTGCAGGGCTGCCTTCGATCACTCTGACCAATGACAGCCTTGGCGCCAGCCTTACCTCGATCCGCTCGCTGGCCAGCTTCTCATGGGACGTGCAGGGCAATGATGTCCTCCTGAACTACGCAGCCATCCCCGAGCCATCGACCTGGGCACTTCTGGCGGGCTCGCTGACGGCGCTGATGGTCTTCCGCCGCCGCCGGGGCACCTGCTGAGTTTTTCTCCACACGCTCACGCGTGCGGCTACGTTTCCGATGCCGTAGCCGAAATCGTGAGATTTTGGATGGGATGACGCGTCATCTGCACCCCATGCCCCCCCTCCACACGCTCACGCGTGCGGCTACAATGCGTGCGGCTACAATGCGTGCGGCTACAATGCGTGCGGATACGTTCCGTTTTTCTCCGCATCACGATAATAAACTTTCCAAAAAAGATCCCAAAAATCGGACTGGCGAAAGTCCAACGACGGATACCCTGGAAAAATCGTTCCGGAAAAGCGCCATGCTTCGGGCTGTTCACAAAGGCCTGCACGAACCGGATTTTCCAGGATATACCATGCAACGGCGGCAAAGGCATCGCGCTCGCGTTCCTGCTGGCGCAGTACGTGATCATAGGCCTGCTTCTGCAGGCGAAACCCCTCGGGAAGCAAACGGTTCCATCCGGTGCGCAGCAGGCGACCCCACGTCCGGGAATCGGCTTCAGGATGCGCCCCGAGCACCAAAAAGTGCGCATGATCCGGCATGATGCAATAGACGGGAATCACACAATGGCTGCGCACACAGGCATGAAGCAGAATCTCGCGTAGAGAAAGGTGCATTTTCGGGGAGAGCCATCCGGTTGCGCGTTGATCCACGCACATTGTCCAGTGAACACACGCAGTTCCCCGATACGCCTCCGGCTGTAATCGGGGCAACTTCGCGCGGTGAAATGCCATGGAGTCCAAAGCTGATATGCGGCGCAGAGCAATCAAGGAAAATGTAGCCGAAATCGTAAGATTTTGGACTCCCCTCCACACGCTCACGCGTGCGGCTACGGGCTCACGCGTGCGGCTACGGGCTCACGCGTGCGGCTACGTTTCCGATGCCGTAGCCGAAATCGTGAGATTTTGGGCGCAGACTATTGATCCCATCGAGGGCCGCCGAGCTTTTCCAAAAACTCGGGGTCCTGCAGCTGCTCCACGGAGACCTTCCCGACATGGCCGTCAAAATAGAGGACATTGGCCCGTCCGTTGTGGCGGGTGGCGATCGTATTCCCCGCATCCGGAGCGAAACGCCCGTTGGAACCGATGCGCCAACCGATTTGCCAGGCTCCCACTCCCGTGGTGGCATTTGCCGCATCGGCAACAAGCAGGGTGGTGGACAGTGCGGATGCCTTGGCCAGCCGCAGTTCCGTTGTGGAAGAGGCATTGGGGTTGGTCGTGGCACCGACTTGGTAGCCGTTGATTCCAACATCGATGCCCGCGCCGCCCCAGCCGTGTTTGCCCTTCTCGACCGCCGGGCAGGCAAAGGGAATTTTCTGTGGCCAGGGACCTGTGCTGACCTTGGACTGGTCGAAACGCCGTCCCTCGTCGAGATACGGTCCGATGGCCGCAAACCAGTAGCCGTTGACGCCGTTCTGACCCGTGGCAGACGGCGGGTATTGGCCGTTTTTTTCCTGCACGTACCCTTGGATCCCGATGAAGATCTGCCGCAGGTTGGCCATGCACTGCGTGCTTTGTGATCCCTCCCGCGCCTTGTTGAAGACGGGAAATGCAAGGGCCGCCAGCACGGCAATGATGGCGATCACCACCAGAAGTTCCAACAGGGTGAACCCCCTGCAGGGTCGGGAGAAGGTTCGGTGTGGAGTTGGAGGAGTCATGGGAGGGAAGGCGACTGGCCGGGCCACGCGCGGGTCCGGCGGGTTGTTGCCCATTTATTCTTTCGAGTAGGTCAATTGCAACACGTTCAGGCAGTTGATGCCACCGGTCTCATACTCCGTGGCATTGAAGCGTCCGCGCCCGCCAAATTGAACTGTCGGGGCCGCAAGGGAAAATCCGCCTTCATCCTTGACCACCTGCCCGTTGCATTCGGCTTCGATGTTGCTGACGGTGCCGCCTTTCTGCGTCCAGCGGATTTTGATGGTGTGCTCGCCATCCCATTCTTCGGCCGGATCGAATTCTCCCACCTGCTGTCCGCCAATCCGGAAAAGGGACGGATTCGCCGTGCCGGTCCGTTGCACAACGACGATGCCGTCGGTAATTCGCAGTTCCTCCTCCCCGGCGGGGGCTGGTTGGCCGATGATCACAATCGTCTCAGCAACCGGGGCGGGCGGACGTTGAAGATCCGCATCGCTGAGATGTGTGGAGTCTTGATTCGGATGACTGAATGTGAAGACCACCTCGTAGGTTCCATCGGAGGTGTCCAGCTCCCATGCCGGGCTTGCCGCCAACCAGGTGGATCCTGGGAAGAGGCGGCAGATCACGCCGTCCCGCGGCCAGAACTGCGTCTGCGCCTGCCAGCCTTGGCCATTGTGGGTATATTTCTTTGGCGCAAGCGGCCCGCTCTGGCGCGCCTCGATGCCCACATTGAAATCGCCGCGGCTCTCTGCGCTGCGCGGCAGGGATTGCCCGAACGTGTCCTCAAAAAGAGTTTCTCCGCCGATGAGCGGGGAGATGCCAAGGAAGAGGACGGAAAATAGAAAGGAGGGAAGTTTCATTCTGGGGAACACTACCATAAGGGGCACGGGTTTTCCCGCAGATTTCCGCCAAAGTTGCGCAGTTTTCTGCCAAATTCCCGGATGCGGATGGGGAAACGCGCCCTCCCCTCCACACGCTCACGCGTGCGGCTACGTTCCCGATGCGAGCCGTAGCCGAAATCGTGAGATTTTGGACGGGAGGACGCGCCCGCTGACTCCACACGCTCACGCGTGCGGCTACGTTCCCGATGCGAGCTGTAGCCGAAATCGTAAGATTTTGGACGGGATGACGCTCCCGCTCCTCCACACGCTCACGCGTGCGGCTACGTTCCCGATGCGAACCCGCTCGAGCATTTCGTATCGACGGTGGGGCTTTGAATTTTCACGGCTCAGTCTGCCGTCCGGGGTTTGTCCGTCGTCCAAAGTGTCACCGGCCCGGTCAATCCGGAGGGCAGCAACCTGTCGCTCTTCTTTTGGTGTGTGAAACTGGCAAAAGTTTTGCGGGGCGATCCGGGCGGGATGGGCTGTCCGGCGGTCAACCAGTCGGGAACCGCCCGGTCAAATTCGGGCAAATGGTCATCGCCGATCAAGCGGTTCACCCAGAGGTTGGTGACTGCGACCTCCAACTGGTTCACCCCGGGCTGTGCCACTTTGCTGATGTCGATCCGAAAGGGCGGTTTCCACAAGGTGCCCAGGTCGTGGCCATTGAGCCGGACCTGTGCCATCACATTCACCCCGCCGAGGTCGAGGATGAGCGGGGAAGGCACGGAGGCCAGATCGAACGTGGTTTGGCAGGTCGCCGTACCGGAGAAGTGTTTGATCGCGGGGTCGGGGTGCTTGTCCCATGCCTGAAGCTGCTTGAAAACCACGGGCTGCTCCGGCCCGAATTCCGGATCGAACGTCACGGTCCACGGGTTGGTCAGCTTGAGATATTCCACGGGTGAGGCAGCGTCGGAGGAACTGCCCCCGTCGTCTGCCGGTTGGCGGAAAACGACGAAAAGCGAGTCCACTGGTCCAAGCTCGAGGTTGACTTCGGTGCGTCCGTCTGTGCGCGATTCCCAATTGGCGGGACGGCTGATTTCGCCCGTGAGCGGGTTCCATAATTCCGGCTGGCGGCCGCTCACGCGGAAGACCGCCGACACGTCCCGGGCCTCGTATTCCTGGTTGGCGATGAAATACAGATCATCCGTGCCCAGGCGGCGGTGGTGGAAGACAACGCCGGCCGGAACTTCGCAGTCCGGTGCGAGGGCCGCCACTGCGGCCGGAAACGCGGATGGATCGCGGATCCGTTCTGTGTCCCAGTAGCGCCGCACGAGGTTTTGGAGCGTCTCGTCCGCTTCGGTGTGGTCGTGCAGGGAGGGCGAACGCAGCGGCCGCGGAGCAAAGATTTTTGCGCCTTGATCCGCGAGACGGCCAAGCGTGGCGACGTGCGCGGGGGTCATCAAATCGGCGCGCTTGAGGAGCAGGAGCCGGTATCGGGTGTCGAGCTTCCCGCCCCGATGCGCCACCCTCAGATCGCCCTCGGAATCCACGGAAAGATTGCCGAGGGAGCCCATGCCGCCAAGATCGAAACGCAGGCCGGGAAGGTCCGGCACGTCCACCGGTTCCTCGTCCGCCAGAAAATTGTTGAAGCCCCGTTCGTCTCCGTAGAGCACGAGCACATCGGCCTGAAAGGCGCCGGACTGCAGTAGAAACTGGCAGCGGGCGATGTAGGTCATCCACGCGCCGGCTTTGGGAAACCAGGTGTTGTTGCGATGAAAATTCCCGCCGAAACGATACATGGTCATGCCCGGCTTCACTTTTTCGTTCCACGGCTGATGGGCGAAGGTGTGGAAATAGAAGCGGTTCACGCCACGCGCGAAGGCCAGATCGCCAATCTGCTTGAGTGTGTAGGGGTGAGCCTTCCAATCGCCCGACATGCTGGTGAATGCCTCCGCGCCGACCACGCTGCGTCCGGAAAGGTGCGCACCCGAAGCCGCCACATGAGTGGTCCACTGCCAGAGAGGACGGTCGTCGCCCTGCCAGAATTCCGTAATGGGAAGATCCGCAATCTGTGCGATGGCGGGCGCGTCAAACATGCCGTTGCCATAGGGTTCGATCGCCAGTTTGAGCCCGTGGGCGTGGCATTTTTCGGCAAAGTAGCCGAAATAGTTTTCCTGCATCAACTCGGCGATGGTTGTGCGCAGATCCCACAGCACGCGCTCGGAGGTTTCGGTATTGTCCAGCACGCGGCCGGTAACAGCGGGCAGCCACGGGAGCAGGTCATAGCCGCGACGGCGCGCAAACTCCTTCTCAAAGCCCTCCGTCCAGTTCTGCATGCCGACTTCGTAGCTGTCGATCAGCAGGGTGGTCAAAGCGGGTTTGTCCCGGGCGGCGGCGATGATCTTGTCGAGGAGTGCAGCCCAATGGGCATCCAGCGCGGAGCGGCTGAGCTTGTCCACTTCCAATCCCACACCGGCGGGCGTTGCCGGATGATTCGTTGTCCGCGTGGAGGTGTAGCCGATCCGCATGATCGTCCAATCGCCTGCGGGTGGCTGCCAGTTCAGCCGGCCCAGGGCATCCAGATGGGCGCTCACGTCGACGATTTCAGACGAAGGAATCACGGCGGCCGCGGGTGCGGTGCGCAGGTCCGGCTCGAACGCCGCCGCGTGCACACTGGCTTTGACCAGTGCTTTGTCCGACCAATCCCGAATCCGGTAATCCGTATCGGCAGGTGTCGGAAACGCCAGCACCACGATGTCTTCGTAGAAATCGGTTTTCGGAGCCTGCGGGCGTTTCTGGCGGCCCTCGGGGAGTTCGGGCACGGGCAGGCTGATGACCACCGTCTCCCCATCACGCACGGTCACCTCGCTCCACACCAGTGCCTTCATGGAATTTTCGGGCGTGATCCATGGGCCGCCGGTGCTGGACCAGCCCGAGGAATTGTGGAATCCCGCCTCCAGTTCGAGTCGGTCTGCCTCCGCGAACGCAAACGCGATCAATTCGTGGTATTCCGGCGAATGGAACATCACCGGCCCGGCCGGTCCCCTTCCGACATCAAAAAGCTGAAAGCCGCCCAGACCCACGGCCTTCATCGCTTCGAGATCTTTGGTGATTCCGTCCTTGGAAACGAAGCCATTCATCCAGTGCCACCATGTGTGCGGTTTGGCGGAATCCGGGGGATTTTGAAACCCGGCCTCCAGGGAGGTTGCGGACTCGGCACGAGCGTGGACACCAAGGCAAAGCAACAAGGCCAGGCAAAGGCAGAATCCGGCCATTCTTTTGACAATCATTTCCTTCATGGGGAAACAACCGGGAAGGCCTCCCTCACTCCAGATAGGGCGGACGGAACACCTCGACCGGTTTTCCTTTGGGCGAGGCGCGGAAGCGTTGCCACGCGCGCCGCGTGGATGGATCGTTTTCGTCGGGCGGCGGGAAATCCTGCAGATACGTTTCAAAGCGCTGGCGTGCGGCGACGACTTCGGGGTCGTTGGAAGAGGTGACGTCGCGGTATTCGTCGCGGTTGGCGGCGCCGCGTGTGTCATAGAAGAGTCCGCGCCCGTCGAGCAGCCAGTCCTTGTCGCGCACCCAACGGGCGTTGTTCATGGCTGTGCGGATGGTTTCGCGCGGGGTGAAGGGCTGCCCAAGCAGGTAGGGGGCGAAGCTGTGGCCATCGGAGTTCGGGGGACCGCTGAAACCGGCCAATTGCGCGAAGGTCGGCCAGAGGTCGGTGAAGTCCACGAGCACGTCGCTTGGACCGCGCGGTTTCACCGGTCCGCCGCCGACCACGAAGGGCACCCGAATGGCCTCATCCCTGTTGTAGCTGCCTTTGTCCATCTGGCGGTTGGTGCCCCGCGCGTCCGCCGTGCCATTGTCGGCGGAGAAAAAGATGATGGTGTCCTTCGCCCGGCCCTGCGCGGCCAGGCCGTCGCGGAGACGTCCGAGCAGTTGGTCGAGATATTGCATGTTCGATGCGAGGGAGCCGGGCACTTTGCCGCCGGTCGGTTTCCCCTGCGCATCAAGCTCCGGCACGTCGGTGTAAAACCAGCGTCCACCGGGCGAGCCGTCCTCCTCGAGCGCCTTGTGCGGGAGATTGGTCGTCCAATACGCCACAAATGGCTGGTCGCGGTCAACGGCGGCGAAGGCCAGCAGGTGCTCAAGTTCCAGCTCGGGTCCGAAATCTTCCGTCGTGGTTGGAACGCCTTTCCCATTGCGGATCAGCCCCGGATGCCAATACCACGAAACCCCATACATGCCGGTGCGGTTGGCCGGCTTGCTCCGCTGCGCCGGGCCATCGTAGCCATCCCAGTAACGGGTGATCAGCCAGTCATCGACTCCGCAGGGCTCCGGATCAGGATCGTCACCGTAATGTTTTTTTCCAACCATGCTGGTTGCATAGCCGGCCTCTTTCATCATCTTGAGCAGCGGCAGGTGCCGCGGATCCTCCCAGAAGGGAACTTCGGGCGAGACCTGGTTTTCGTAATACCCGGTGCGCTGCGGGTATTTGCCGGTCATGATCATCGCCCGCGACGGACCGCAGAGCGGCGTGGACCATGCATTGCGAAACAGCACCCCGTCGTCGGCCAACTTCTGCAACTGCGGCATGGCGATCTCCCCTCCGTAGGGCGACAGCTCGCAGGCCGAGACGTCGTCGGCAAGGATGAAAATAATGTTGGGACGCGCGGCAACCTCCTCTGCGGTTACCACTCCGGCGCAGGCCAGCAGAAGCGCGGCGGATGAACAAAGGGGGGCGTTTGGAAGTTTCATGATTCGGAGGAAAAAAAGATTGAGTTGTTTAAAATTAATCAACCGCCGGGGAAATACCCGGAGATTTCTGCCAAAAGCAAAGACGATTCCGCCAAAGTTCCGCTCGCACTTGTGGGTAGCTGTAGCCGAAATCGTGAGATTTTGGACGGTAAGACGCGCCGCATTGCCTCGTGCGCTCCCTCGCCCTTCGCCCTTGCGGGCTGCCTGCAGCAGGCAATCTCCGGGCCGCCCGACCCTCCGATTCCAAAAGCTGGCGCAACAGTTCAGTGGGCGGACGGGCCGGCGGCGCGCGGCGGTTCCGCGTGCTGGAACCAGGCCGGGTAGTCGCGGTCTTTGACAATTTGGAAAGTGCCGCCCTGCTTGGGATAAAAGACGCCCATGTTCCAAATTTTACCGGGGGGACGGTTGGGGTTCCATTCGGGATTCGGGCGCATGCGCTGGGCCCCGGACTCGGTGAGGTGGGCCTCGTGC
>CAZGNH010000254.1:0-26580 GCA_964527025.1 uncultured Chthoniobacterales bacterium
ACACCCCAAGGACGATCCCCCCGCCACCCCGGAAATCCAAACCGACGAAACTTCTGTCCCGCCATTCCGGCCCGCACCGGCCATTTTCCAAGGCTTCGACCTTTGGCGGCTGCCCGGCGGCATTCTGCGAAGGTGGTGGCTTCCCGCGGCCCTTGCTGCCATCGGTGCCGCTCTGGGACTTGCCGCAGGGCTTCTCCTTTTGCCGGTGACCTCGACGGTGACCGTGCGCCTGATGGCCCGCAACCCGCAGTCTTTCGCGATCAGCGCCTCGTCCTACACCCCCGGACGCCTGCAGGGTGCCACCATCCAAGCCTCCCTTGCCTCGCCCCAGGTGGCGCGCGCGGTCGCCGCTCAATTCGGCGGCGGCTTGTCCGCCCACGACCTGCGCGCGATGATTTCGGTCGAGGAAGTGCGCCGCACGGATTTCGTGGATATTGTCGTGACAACGCCTCTCGGCGCTGCGGACACCGCCCGCCTCGCATCCCTCTGGGCCAACGAAGCGCTCGAATTCACCAGCCGCCTCCAAGCGGAGGAAAGCGGAGAAATGAAAACCTACGTGACCAGTCAACTCGCGAAAACCGATGCCGAGCTTGAAGACGTCAACCGGCGCATTGTGTCCATGCGCGAAAGCGCCGATGTGGTGGATGTCGAGAGCGAGGTTGAGGCGAATCTCGCTTCCCTTCGCGAGCTGGATGCCCGCAACGAGAGCGTGCGCGTGGATCTGGAAGCCCTGGCATCCCAGCTTGCGACCCTGCGCTCGGAAATCCGCAAGCACAGCCCCAGTTTCGAGGAGCTCAAGGCCGAAGAGGCCAAGCTCGCCGAAATGGCCGAATACTACACACCCCAAAACCCCGTTTTTATCGAGGCATCCGACCGGGTTGCCGCGCTGCGTGAAAAGGTGAGGGCCGAAGTGGATTCCGCCGACACCCCGCTCTCCGACTTCACAGGCACCTACGTCGGAAACGCCCTCTACCTCCAAATCCTTGAGCTCGAATCACGGCGCGAAAGCCTCCTCCTGCAGCAGACCCAGATCGCCGGACAACGCGACAAAGTCCGCCTGCGCCTCAAGGATCTCCCCGAACTGGCCCTCCAGGCGGGGCCATTGATGGAGAGCGCCCAGGCCCTGCGCACCGCGCGCGATGCGCTGGTCAACCGTCTCCAGGAAGTGAGCGTTTTCCAAGATCTGGCGCCGGGCTATTTCCGGGTTTTCAAGGAGCCGACCGAGAAGGATGTGAGGACCGGATCCCGGCGGTCCGGCTTTCTGGCCGCGGCGCTTGCCGGGGGGCTTCTCATGGGCATGCTGGGGACTCTTGGCGCCGCGGGCCTCGAATTTTTTGATCCGACCGTGCGGACTCCCGCGGAGGTGGAGGCGGTTTTCGAGTGTCCGTGCCTTGCCGTGGTCGGGTTCCGCGGCACGGCGCACCGCGCGCAGGACCTCTGGGCCGATGTGTGTGGATCGCTGACCTCCAACCGCACGCGGTGCTTTTGGTCTCCGGCGGCGCCTGTTGGCGCGGACGGGTTCTGGCGCACCCTCCTCGAAGCAGCCGGAGACATGGGGCTTCGCGTGCTCGTTGTCCACCTCGCGGGAAAACTTCCACCGGCCCTCGGGGCCATCCCGCGTGCCGCACCCGGAACGTCCACCCCGGAAGATCCCATCGCCCTTGTCGAAATGCCGCCGTCCTTCGACGACGACGCTGCGCGCACATTGCTCGGACGCCTGCGTGCCCCGGAAAACGCCGGCGGCGAAACATGGGTAGTTGTTGACGGTCTGATGCGCGAACCGGTCGCACGGGTTGTCCGCGAAATTCCGGAAATTCTTGTGCTCTGCCCGCTGGGGACGGCCGACCGTGGGTTTTGGAAAACCCAGAAAACCCTGTTGGCCGGGGGGAAACGCCTGCGGGGGCTGGTTGCATTTCAATCTCCGGCGGCCGGGCGCGCGCGGGGAGGGAAGGGGACTCCCCAATCCGCGGAGGAAAATCCGTAGCATGGCGCCCATGGGTGTTTTTTTTCGTTTCCGTTCCTTCCCCGCTTTGTGGGTGTTTGTTTTTTGGGCCGTGTTCCACGGTGGCGCTGTCGCCGAACCGGAGAGTGCCTCCGCTCCGGCGGACTACGCCACGAGCGCCTACCGGCTCGGGCCGGGAGATGTCCTCTCGATCCAGATTTACGGGCGCCCGGACCTGACGCGGCCCGAAGTGACCGTCGCTCCCGACGGCACCGTTTCCTTCCTTTCCGCGGAGGCGGTCCCCGTCAATGGCCTCACCATCGAGGAGACACGCAAAGCCCTTGCCAAAGCGCTCGAAGGTTCATTCAGGAATCCCAGCCTCGTGGTCACGCCCCTGCGCCTCCTGAGCAAAAGTTACACGGTCATGGGCATGGTCAAAATGTCGGGAATTTTTCCCATGACCCAGCCGGTGACGCTTCTCGAGGCACTTGCACGGGCGGGGGGGACGATCAGCGGCTTGTTTGACCGGAGGTATGTGGACCTTGCCGACCTGGACCGGAGCTTCATTATCCGTGACGGGCAGCGTTTGCCGGTCAATTTCCGCAAGCTCATGATCGAGGGCGACATGACCCAGAATGTGGCTGTTGCGCCCGGGGATTTCATCCTCGTGGCCTCGGCTCTTGCCAACGACTATTTTGTGCTTGGTGCGGTGCGCAAGCCGGGCAGGGAAGGGTTTACCGAGGGGGCCTCGGTGATGGCTGCGATCGCAAAGCGCCTCGGGTTCCAGGACACGGCATTCCGCGAGCGGGTGCTTGTCGTGCGGGGCAGCATGGGCGACCCGCAGGTGTTTGTTGTCAACACCGATGCCATCCTCAAAGGCCGGAGGGCCGATTTTCCGCTCGAGCCCAAGGACGTCGTCTATGTGAGCAACCGCCCGTGGTACAAAGTCGAGGAGGTCTTCGATGCCGCCGTCTCGGTCTTTTTGCAAAGCGCCGTTGCCACATGGACGGGCGCGAATACCCCGGTCCTTTTCCGCAATGCCATCCTGCCGGTGACTCCCTACAATCCGGAACCCCCAAGGTGAAATCAACCCGGCGCACAGCGGCCGCGCTCGTCGCGGGGATGGCAATGACCGGATGCGTCCTCGGGCCCCGCCCGTCGGTCCGCTTCGATGCGCGCGAGGAAACCCTCGCACAGGCCGAACTCCGCACCGTGGACCGCGGCGCGGACCTCTCGGGCGATCTCCGCGAAAGCGACACCCCCTACGGACTCGGGCCCGGCGATGAAATTGTCCTCTACCGGGTGAACGCCCGTCCCGACGACCCGAATGCCAGCCTCCGGACATTTGTCATGCCCGATGGGATGGTTCATTTCGATCTTGCGCCACCCGTGCAGGCCGGTGGGAAGACGGTCGGCGAGCTTGCCGGGGCGATGACCGAGGCTTTGCGTCCCTTTTACAAGCGGCCCGAGGTGACCGTCGCCCTGCATTCCGCCCGCAGCCGCCGCTACTCGATCCTCGGAAAAGTCAACAGCCCCAGCGTCTATCCCCTCGACCAGCCCACCACGCTGCTCGATGCCCTCGCCCGCGCGGGCGGACTCGAACTCGCCGGCGGCACCGGAACAACCGAGGAGCTCGCCGACCTCTCGCGCAGTTTCCTCGTGCGTGACGGACGCATGCTGCCCATCGACTTCGAGGCGCTCATCCGGCGCGGGGACATGCGTTACAATGTCTTTGTCCGCCACGGGGATTTCATTTTCCTGCCGCCCAAGAGCACCAAGGAGATTCTTGTTCTTGGCGACGTGGGTATTGCGAAGGCGGTTGGGTGGCGCGAGGGGATGGGGTTGGTGGCGGCGGTTGCCGAGGCGCAGGGGATGCGTCCGGGGGCCTATGTGCAGCGGGTGCTGCTTGTGCGCGGCAGTTTCGTCAAACCACGGGTCGCCATCCTCAATTTTGACTCGATCGTGAAGGGCAAGCACCCGGATGTGGCCGTCCTCCCGGGCGATATCATCTGGGTTCCGCGCAGCCCGTGGGACCGCATCGAACGCTACATCGACATCGTGATCGGCACAGCCGCGGAGACCGTCGCCGCCAACGAAGGCATCCGTCTCGTCGAAGGCGAGGACGCCCTCGGGGTCGGCGTCGAACTCAACCTCAACCCCGGCGCCGGACAACCCGCGCCACGCCCCATCCCCGTCGAGTAACCGCACGGTGAGCGAGATCAAATACCCCGTCTTTTTTCTGGCGCTGCTCCTTGGCGTCCCATTGGGAATCATCCTCACGGCACGATTCCCGGTGCTCGAAAAATTTGTCGTTCTGGGCCTCGTCTTCAGCACGGTCCTGCCCGACGCCACCTCCATCAATTTTTTCTCCCGGGAATTTTACTTCATCCTCACCAAGGGGGTGGAAATCAGCCTTGGAGACCTCTGTGCCCTTGTGCTCCTTGGGGTCATTTTCCTCAAGAGGGACGAGTATGCGGCACCGGGAATTCCGCCGATGACCCTTGTGTTTCTGCTTGTGATTGCGGCCGGCATCCTCTCATGGATCACGGCCCCGCGGCCCTTCGGGGTCCCTCAGGCCGCGATGGAACATCCGTTTTTGCTTCCCTTTGACACCTTCGAAACGCGCCTTTACCCGGCCTTTGAGATCACAAAGTGGGTGAGGGGGTTTCTTCTCTTTCTGGCTCTGTACTACTTTGTGCGGAAACCGGAGAATTTGGACACGGTTGTGCTTGCGGTGTGCCTTGCAACGATCTGGCTGGGCCTCGTCGTGCTCTCCGACCGCTACCTGTCCGGGATTCACCGCGTGAGAGGCACCCTGCAGCACCCGAATTCCCTCGCGACCTACATGGCGATGTGCGGGACGTTTCTTTTTTCCGTCCTTCTGGCCGAGAAGCGCTGGATGCGCGTGATTCTTCTATCAGCCGGGCTGGGGCTGGCGGGGGTGAGTGTGATCATGACCATATCGCGGGGAGGTCTCGCCGCGCTTGTGGTGGGCCTCGCCCTTGCATTCCTTCTGCTGGCATGGCGCTATATCAGCATCAAAAACACGGTGGTTCTGATCTTCGGAGCCATCGCGGGTGTGGCCGTGCTTGCGGCGGCCGCCGACACCCTCATGGCGCGCTTTGTCGGCGAGCAGGACGCCGCCGGCGACATGGAATACCGCATGTATTACAACAACCAGGCGAAATTGATGGCCGGTGACAGACTCTTCGGCGTCGGCATGGGGAATTTCTCGGCCATGTCGTGGGACCGCTACGCCGCCATGGTCGAACCCGACAATCCGCCCGGAACCCCCGCCCACAATATCTGGTTCCTCACCCTCGGCGAAACCGGCTACCCGGGCCTCCTCGCCTTTGCGGCCTTCTGGCTGCGCTTCTTCGGACTCTCCGCCCCGCTCGTGCTCTGGAGGTTGCGCGGCCCCGAGCTGGCCGCCGCCACCGGCGCCGCCCTCCTGTGCCTCGTCTGCCATGTCCAGTCCATGGTCCAGCTCTCATTCCGCCAAACCCCCATCTTCTTTCTCATGATGATCGCCATTGCCATCGTCGCCTCCCTCTCGCAAAATTGGCACCGGTCCCGGCTCCGCGCACGCAATGACACCGCCTGATCCCGCCCCACCCCAAGCGGACCGAGACGCCCCCGTCTCTCCGGGCTTCTTTTCAAAGCAATCGATGGGGGCGGTGCCATGGATTCTGTCTTCGAAGATCCTTCTGTTTTTTGCCTACTTCGGGATTTCGGTGATGATCGTGCGGGGCCTTGGCAAGGAGTCCTATGGTGTTTTCGCGATCTGCAAAACCATAGCCGATGTCCTTGTGATCCTGTGCGGTCTCGGGATGAACGCGGTCGTTTTGCGCTATGTCCCGGAGCTGGTTGTTCATAAAAACCGGGCCGGACTGCTGCGCCTGCTTTGGAAGACGGCGGCCGTCCAACTCGCTCTTGCCGCGCTTGCCGTTGTGGTTTTGACGCCCATGACGCCCCTCTTTGACGGTTGGTTCGGGGTGCAGTTCGGCCCGCTGATTTTTCTGACGGCGCTTTCGGTCGGGTTTGTGATGGCGAAGTCTTGGTACAACGACGTCTTGACGAGTCTTTATCTCGGGAAGTGGGTGGCCGCCCTTTCTTTCGTGCAGGGGGTGCTCTGGGCGGGAATCCTCGGGTGGGTGTTGAGCAGTGGGGGAATGTCCATTGCGGTTGTGTTGTGGGTGGAGATTGCGTCCATTGCGGTCTCGGGCGCAATTGCCCTGTGGGTGCTTGCGAGGCATGTGTCCTTGCTGCGTTGGAAGTCGCCTCCGATGGGGATCGGGCGGAGGCGGGCCCTGACGATGGGGTTGGCGACATGGGGTGGCAGCATCGGGCGGGCGTTGATGATGAAATATACGGAGACGTTTTTCCTCGGGGTGTATTTCGGGCCGGCGGTGGTGGCGATTTACGATCTGGGCCTTTCCTCGACCATGTTGGTGATCACGTTCATCCCGATGGCCCTGCAAACCCTGTTTGCGAGCGGGTTGGCAGAGGCTTATGTGCGGGATCCCGGATGCCTGCCACGTCTTGTGCACGCTCTTTACAAGGTGTTGATTTTGCTGGCGGTGCCGGTGGCGGCCTTCGGGGTCTTTTTTGCCCCTGCTGCGGTTGTGGTTTTTTATGGGGCGGAGATGGCGGAGGCCGGCTGGGTGGCCTCGTGGTTTTGCGGCATCCATTTGTTGCCCTTGATTGCCATTCCCCTGTCCATGGCCGTCGGGGCAAAGGAAAAGGTCAAGGAGTTCCTGCCGCTGCTCTATGTCCGCGCCGGGGTGAACCTCCTCCTCGATTTTGCGCTCATCCCCCGCTTCGGGATTCCGGGTGCCATTGCGGCGGTGCTTCTCACCTTTGTGCTGACCTTTCCGTTGCGCCTGCGCCTTGTGCGGTCGATTCTTGGAGGGTTCCATTTCCCCGGCTGGTTCTTCGCGCGTTTTCTGGTTGTCTGTCCCGCGCTTGCCGGGTTGGTTTGGATTTTGCTGCCTGTGGGAGGTCTTGCGGGTTTGCTTGGGGCGGCAGCGGCCTACGGGGCGCTCCTCCTCCTTTTCTTGCGTTTCTCGCCCCTTCTCGGCCATGCTGACCTCGCCGAGCTCCGGGAACTGGAGTTCCGGAAACTCGACAGACTCCTCGATCTCCTCGCCGGTCCCCGAAAATGAACATCCTCCTCTGCGGAATCCCCCTCGGGCGCAACAACGTCGGCGATGAAGCGATTCTTGCCGGTGTGGTGAAGATTTTCCGCGGGGTGATGCCGGGGTGTTCCCTTGTGGCAAGCACCGACGATCCATCGACCGCCGGACGTCTTGGAATCGGCGTTGTCCCGCTTTTTGGGTTTGATGTCGTGCCCTATGACCCGCGTGCCATGGCGGAAACCATCCGGGGATTTGATGCGACTGTGTGGGCCGGCGCAACCGGCCTGAGCGATTACCCGGAAATCCCCTGTGCCATGCTCTCCATCGCGCAGGCCGCCGGCAAGAAATCCGTCGTGTGGAATGTCGGCATGAACTCCGAGCTGAACCCCGCCAAATACAAGGTGGGCGGAATGCGCCGTGTGCTTCTCGATGCGGTCGGGCGCGCAACCGGAGGCCTTGCGAACCCGCTGCGGTCCGCCGAGGACTCTCTCGTGAGGCGCGCGCGCGCAACCATCAGGCGAACGCTTGAGGGTTGCGACCTTGTTGTCACGCGCGATCCCCGGAGTCTCGAAGAGTTGCGCTCCTGCGGAGTGCGCCGCGAACTCCTTGCCGGCGCGGACTCGGCCCTTGTCCTTGAAGCGGCTCCCGACGGCTGCCTTCCTCTGTCGCCGGAGGAACTCGCAGCCCTTTCCGGACCGGAACCCAAAGTCGGTTTTTGTGTCTCCGCCCAGCGCCGCATCGCAGATGACCGCTCGCTGCTGGGTTGGCTGGACGGGCTCGCGAGGGACGGATTCCGGATTGTCATGATTCCGATGAATCCGGTGACCGACGGCGGCTTGTTGGAGGGCCTCCGGGCCCGGATGGTTTGTCCGGAGGCGGCGCTTCTGCCGTCGGCACCGCTGGAACCCGAACACGCCCTTGCACTTGCCGCGCATTGCGACGTGGTCGTCTCGAGCCGGCTCCATTTGCTGATCCTTGCCTCGATCTCCCACGTCCCGATTCTGGGGATCAGCCGCGGATCGAAGGTGGACAATTTTTTGGAACCCTACGGGATTGCGGCCTCCGGAACTGTCGAGAGCTGCGATTTCCGGGGTCTCCGGGAGCGTGTTGACCATTGGTGCGGGCATCGCGGGGAATTCACGGCCCGCAGCGAGCGGGTGCGCGCCATGCTCCTCGAACGCCTCGAAACCGCCAAAGCCCGCCTTGCGGAGGTCCTCGCATGAGCGCGCCCCGCCCGCGAGTCGCCCTGTTGACAAACCGGTTTCTTCCACAGATCGGCGGAGCCGAAATCAACATCGACCACCAGGCCCGCCACCTCGCCAGAAGTGTTGATTTGACCGTCTTCACACCGCGCCGTGTCGAAGCTCCCGCGCGCGAATCCCGCGATGGATTCCGGATCGAGCGCCTCGAAGACCGCGCCAACCCCCGCCACCGGTTCCCCAATACGGGCGCCCAT
The DNA here is from genome assembly GCA_964527025.1 of uncultured Chthoniobacterales bacterium. GTDB lineage: Bacteria > Verrucomicrobiota > Verrucomicrobiia > Chthoniobacterales > Terrimicrobiaceae > CAZGNH01. Next base: position 8,537 of record CAZGNH010000254.1, read on the forward strand.
ACCTTCTGCCCCTCGATCTTCCTCAAAATCCTCGCCGGCCGCTTCGATATCCTCCACGCCTTCCCCGCAATCAACCGCAACACCATGCTCGCCCTCGCCGCGGCCAAACTCGCCCGCACCAAAACAATCGTCTGCTTCTTTGACTACCTCGACTACGCCGCAATCATCCGCCAAACCGGCTCCATCAACCCGCGCATCCTCGAACACCACCGCCCGAATTTCAAAACCCGCCTCGTCCTCCGCTCGATCAACCAAATCTTCGCAATCTCGAACCGCGAAATCGATTTTCTCCGCCGCCACAACCCGCGGGTCGCCTACTCGCCCGTGCCGGTGCTTGTCGATGAATTCAAATCACCCGCACCATCCCCACGCCCCAAATACGGAATCGGCGACGGGGAGTTCGTTTTTCTGGTGCTCAACAGGATTTGCGCGCTCAAGGGACAGGATTTGGCCATGGAGGCCTTCGCCCGCATCGCCAGTGATTTGCCGGACGCGCGGATGGTCTTTGTCGGCAATGACGCCGCCGAGCCCGCCCTCACCGCACGGATGCGCGCCGTCGCGGACGCCCGCGGAATCTCCGACCGCGTGATTTTCACCGGACTGGTTCCGCGCGACGAGCTCCTCGGGTGGCTGCAGCACTCCGACATCCAGGTTGTGCCCGCCCGCTTCATGAACTCGGGGGCGGTTGTCGTCGAAAGCTGGATCGCGGGAACACCGGTCATTCAAAGCGATGCCGTGGATCCGAATCTGGTTTGTGAAGGGGAAAACGGGTATTTGTTTCCTTCGGAGGATGTTCCCGCGCTGGCCGCGCGCATGAAGGATGCCCATGCAGACCGCGAACGCCTGCCGGTGCTGGCCTCCGCCGGACGCAATCTCGTCCGCGAGCGCTACACATACGAGGCCTTGGACGCCCTGTATCTTGATGCCTATGCGCGTCTTCTCGGGAGGGAGGTTGCCCGGTGATCGGCCTCATCATGCGCGCCAAGGACGAGATGCCCCATGTCCGCGGGGCACTCGAAGCCCTGCGGAACCAGACCAGAACCGACTGGACCCTTTATGCGGTCGACTCGGGATCTTCGGACGGGACCCTCGAGGCCATCGAGGCCTTCGGCCCCAAGGAACTCGTCCGGATCGCGCCGCAGGACTACGAACCCGGCCCCGTCCTCAACCGCATGCTGGCGCTTGCAACCGAGCCGCTTGTCGCCCTCCTCAACGCGGATGCCATCCCTCTCGACGAACACTGGCTTGCGCGGCTTGCCGGTCCCCTCGAACGCGGCGAGGCCGATGCCACCATGAGTGTCCAGGTCGCCCGACCAGACGCCGACTTCCTTGTTGGCTACGACTACGCGCGGGCCTACGACCCGAAAAACATCAAGGGTGACAACCGGGATTTTTTCTCCGCGGTTGCGTGTTGTTTCCGGCGTTCGCTTTGGGAAGCGCACCCCTTCAAGAGCGAGGGGTATTCCGAGGATCTTGCATGGGCGCGCGCATGCCGCCGCGACGGCGCCCGCTTCCTCCTTGTCACCGAATCGCGCGTCGAACATTCGCACAACTTCACCGATGCCCAACTGCACAGGAAGCGCTACCGGCACGGACGCGCCTACGTGGAAATTTTTGACGCGCGCCCGCGTCCCCTGCTCCAGACGGCAGCCTGCGCGAAGGAAATGATTCGCGACACCCTGCACGCTTTCCGCGCGGGCCGCGCTTCGGAAATTCCCAAATGTCTCCGCCAGCGCGCCATCATCCACAGGGCTCTGTATCAGGGCATCCGGGATGCCCGCCGCGAATCCTCACGCGCCGCCGCATGAAACCCTTCGGCCTCTTTGTTTTTATTGATGCCCTCGGGTGGGAGATCCTCGAACGGCACCCGGGTTTCCTTGCCGGTCTCGCGCCGCACCGCCGCCCGCTCGAGACCATCCTCGGGTACTCCTCGGCCTGCGACCCCTCGATCATTTCCGGCCTCACCCCCGCGCAGCACGGCCTGTGGTCCTCGTATTACTATCTCCGGCAGGGGCGTTCTCCGTTTGCATGGACCCGTGTGCTCGGGTTTCTTCCGGAGGCGCTCACGGGCCGTGCCCGCGTGCGCTCCCGCCTCTCGAAGCTCGTCCGCAGGGTCTGCGGCATCCGCGGATACTTCCAGCTCTACAATGTCCCGTTCCGCCTTCTGCCCCTGTTCCACTACGCCGAGTGGAATCGGATCTGGGAGCCGGGGGGACTGCCATCCGGGGAATCGGTCTTCGACCTGATGCACCGCGCGGGAAAAACATGGCATGTGCACGACAGCGACCAAAACGACGGGCAGAAAATTGCCGCTTTGCTCGGGTCGCTGGACGGGGGTGCCATCTCTCTGGCCTATGTGTCCCTCGGGAAGTTGGATGCCCTGATGCATGCCGAAGGCACGCGCTCGCCCCGTGTGGCCGGCCTGCTGGATTGGTATGATGCCCGCATCCATGCCATCCACCATGCCGCCAGCGCGCGCTTCGGAGATGTGGATTTGTATGTCTTCACCGACCATGGGATGCACGACATCCACCGGGGGTACGACCTCAAGGCCGAGGTCGAAGCCCTCGGTCTTGAATTCGCCCGCGATTATGTGGCTTTCTATGATTCGACGATGGCACGTTTTTGGATCCTGCACCCGCGCGCCCGTGACGCACTGCACGGGCTGCTCGATGAACACCCGCACGGGAAGATCCTGCCCGATGAGGAGCTGCGCTCCCTCGGGGTCCATTTTCCCGACGGCCGCTATGGCGATTTGATTTTTCTGATGGAATCCGGCATCCAGATCGCCCCGAGCTTCATGGGCCGGAAGGCCATCAAAGGCATGCACGGCTTCCACCCCTCCGACCCGGATTCCATGGCCATGATCTGCTCGTCCCGCCCCCTGCCGCCGGAGATCGTCAATATCCGCCATATCTTCCGCCTCCTCTGCGAAGCCGCGGGAGTCACCCCATCCCAACCCGCTTGATGAACCCTCCACGGCAACCGAAGTCGCGCGGCCTCCACCGGTTCTACCCTCCCGTGGCTCTCCTCGCCCTTGTGCTCTTTGCTGCGCTGATGATGCGCGCCTCGGACCAACACCTCCGCTTCCAGTTGCTCACGCGCGCGCAGGAGATTGCCGGAGGCCTTGATCCAAAGGCAATCGCCGCGTTCACCGGCACACCCGCCGATCTTGACGATCCCGTCTTCCAGCAGATCGAGGCAAGGCTCTCCACCGCGCGCGCCGCCCTCGGTTGCCGGTACATTTATCTGATGGCCCTCCGGCCCTCCGACACCCGGGACACCCCACCCGAAGTTGTCTTCCTGATGGATGTCCAGAACGATGCCATCGAATTCACCGCCGCCGTCCAACCCGGCGAGGTCTACGACGAGGCCAGTGACGAACTCCTTGCCCTCTTCCACGCGGGAACCGGCTTCGTCGAGGGGCCCCTGCCCGACAAATGGGGATGGTGGATTTCCGCGCTTGTGCCGCTCGTGGATCCCTCGACCGGTGCCACGGTCGCGGTCATGGGCGTGGACGTTAGCGCGAAGAACTGGCTTTGGAAAGTCGTGGTCGGGGCGGTTGTTCCCGTGGGGTTGGCGGCCATTGGTGCGATTATACTTGGAGTGTTTCTTTCGGTTCGTGCTCCGCGCCGGCCGGGTCCTCCAAGGGTGCGCCTCCGGTTCCTTGCACCCCTTGCACTGGGCTTGCTTGCACTCTTTTTCGGGGCCGGAATCTTCCTGTTTTTGCAATACCGCGCGTTTGTCGACGACCGGATCCAGCGCCTCAAGGATGGTGTGCGGCGTGAATTCCGCGAAACCACCGCGCTGGATCCTGCGGCTTTCAAGGATCCGCCGCGGTTTGTTCTGGCGTCCCGCCAGATAGTCTCGGTTTTCACGCAGATCCACGACCGCTCGGGAAGCCATTTCGTTTTTCTGCTCCCAAGGGAAAATATTGATCCCGGTGCATGGGCGCGGGCCGTTTCCGAGGCCGGGATCGAGGGAAGCTGGGATGCGCTTCCCGGTGTGGCCGTTGTCCACTCGACGCATGCGGGCGTGACCGACCTGCTGGGAGGCAAAGATCGCGCGGCCAAGTGGCTGGACCGCCGTTCGGTGGACCATGATCTCCACCACATGGGGACCACATGGCGCATTTCCCGCATGCCTGTCGACGATGCCCATGGCGACCCGCTGGGAGAAATCCTCGTGCTCACCGACGTGAGCCTCGAACGAGCAACCATTTCCAACACCCTGCTCATCGGAGGAGTCTTTTCCGCGGTGCTTTTTGCCGCCATGATGGGCTTCGCCTTTCTCATCCTCCGCCGCACCGACGCGGGCATCCGCGAGCAATTCGCCAAACTTCAGGAAACCACCGCCCGCATTTCCGAACTCGCCGAACACAGCCGGACCATGACATGGGAAGTTGATACGGCGGGTCTCTACACATTCGTGAGCCCGGTGGTCACCTCTCTGCTTGGCTATGAATCCGCGGAGTTGACCGGGAAAATGGCTTTCTTTGATTTGCATCCGCCCGGGGGGCGTGAAGATTTCAAGCGCCTTGCGTTTGATCTGATGGGGCGCCGGGAGAAAATCCGCGATTTGGAAAACCCGCTCTTGACCAGGGAAGGGGAGGTGGTCTGGGTCAGTACGACCGCAATTCCCGTCTTCGGGGCGGACGGGGCATTGACCGGCTATCGGGGCAGCGACACCGATATCACGGCCCGCAAAATCGCCGAGGAGAATGTCCGCACACAGACCGGCCTCCAGGAAATGCTCATCGAAATTTCCTCGACCTACATCAACCTGCCCGAGGAACGCGCCGACGAAGTCATTGACGCCTCCCTTGCGCGGCTGGGGGCTTTTACCGGCGCCGACAGGGTCTATATCTTCGACTACGATTTCAAGGCCGGGATCTGCACCAACACGCACGAATGGTGTGCCGCGGGCATCGAGCCGCACATCGACGACCTGCAGGCGGTCCCAACCGGCATGATGCCCGAGTGGATCTCCACCCATGAACACGGCGAATCGGTCTATGTGCCCAATGTCGCCGACCTTCCCATGGACAGCGGCCTCCGGGCCGTCCTCGAGCCCCAAAGCATCCAGAGCCTGATCGCCGTCCCCCTCATGGACGGAGATCGATGCCTTGGCTTTGCCGGCTTTGACTCGGTGCGCTCCAGGCACGTGTATTCCCTTGCCGAACGGCGCCTTCTCGGTGTCTTCACCCAGATGCTTGTCCATGTCCGCAAACGCCGGGAGGCCGAGCAGGCTCTTCGCCGCAGCCGCCAGGAGGCGGAAGCCGCCAACCGCGCCAAGAGCGACTTTCTTGCCAATATGAGCCATGAAATCCGCACCCCGATGAACGGTGTGATTGGAATGGCGGGGCTTTTGCTCGACACCCGTCTCGACGAAACCCAACAGAATTATGCCCAGACCGCAATGAACAGCGCCGAGTCGCTCCTGGCACTCGTCGATGACATCCTCGATTTCTCGAAAATGGAGGCCGGCAAATTGACGCTCGAATCGGTGGAATTCGGAGTGCGCCGGGCCCTCGAGGACGCCGTCATCCCCCTCGCCCTGCGTGCCCAGCAAAAAGGCGTGGAATTTGTCTTTTCCGTCGATCCCGATGTCCCGGACCGTCTGCGCGGGGATCCCTCGCGGCTCCGGCAGGTCCTCGTCAATCTCGCCGGCAATGCCGTCAAATTCACCGACTCGGGGGAAATCGAAATCTGCGCGCGGGTCCAATCCCGGGACCGGGGATTTCTCACATTGCGGATTTCCGTGCGGGATACGGGAGCGGGAATCCCCGCGGGACTGAAGGACCGCCTGTTCACCAAATTCCAGCAGATCGATTCAAGCAGCACGCGCCGGCACGGGGGCACCGGCTTGGGGCTTGCCATTGCGCGGCAGATTTCCGAAATGATGGGCGGTGAGATCGGTGTGGACTCCGTCCACGGCAGCGGCTCGACCTTTTGGTTCACCGCCTGCTTCGCAGAAACACCGGCTTCGCCCACCGTTCCGGAAAAGAGCCCCCATGCCATGCCCTTGAAGGGGGTGCGCGCATTGGTCGTGGACGACAATGCGACCAACCGCAGGGTTCTCACAGCCCAGCTCGGGGCCTGGGGTCTGCGGTGCGGGGAGGCGCAGGACGGACCGGCTGCGATTGAAATTTTGCGCGCCGCGGCGCGCGCGGGGGATCCGTTTCAGCTTGCGATTCTGGACATGCAGATGCCGGGGATGGACGGCCTCGCACTTGGAAAAGTGATCCATGCCGACCCCATGCACGCGGAGCTGAAGCTCGTTTTGCTCACCTCCCTCGCGCATCAGGGTGGATTCGACGAATTCCGCGACGCCGGATTTTCCGATTGGCTCACCAAGCCCGCGCGGCAAATGGATCTTTTCAAACGGCTTGTCGGTGCCCTCTCCCCCGGGGATGCCCAACCTTCCGAAGAGGCGCCACGCCCGCCCCATGCCGCGCCCCAACCCGGTGCCAACGCCCCGCGCATCCTCCTTGCCGAAGACAACCCCACCAACCGCATGGTTGCCATGGCAATGCTCGCAAAACTCGGTTTCCGGGTCGATGTCGCCAAAGACGGCCTCGAAGCCGTCGCGGCCGCCTCCCAAAATGTCTACGATCTCATCCTTATGGATGTCCAGATGCCGGGCCTTGACGGATTTGAGGCAACGCGCGCGATCCGCTCCGGAAGCGCGGGTGACCCCTCCTCATCCGGAGCGCCTGCCACAAATCCCGATGTGCCCATCGTTGCCATGACCGCACATGCCATGGTCGGCGACCGTGAGAAGTGCCTTGCCAGCGGCATGAATGACTACCTGCCCAAACCCGTCAATGCCCACGACCTCGGCAATATGATTGCCCACTGGATCGGACCGAACAGGTCTTCCCGGCCTTGAACACAACGCGCTTTGAGGAGGGTGTTGACGACGCCGCATGGGACGCTCTTGTGCTCGCATCCCCGCAGGGGAATTCGTTCCTGCTCTCTTCCACTCTCAATGCCCTTGCGCGCAACGAACATCCGGTCGCTGTTCCCCGGCGTGTGATGGCGTTCGCGCCTTCCGGCGATTGTTTGGCCGGGTGGGCGGTTCTGCGCAGGCGTCGCTTTGGCATGCGCTACTGCAGCAGCTTTCCCCTGTTTTATGCGGGCCCGCTGCTCGGCCCGGAAATGTCCGCGCCGGATCAGACATCCAACCGCACGGCCCTCCTTGCACGGCTGGCGGACGTGATGATGCGAGGACTTGATGCATGCGACACGGAAGCAGCCCCGGAACTGCCGGACGTGCGCGGGTTGCTTTACGCCGGATGCAGGGCCGAAACGGTCTATGCTCATCTGTGGCCGGAGGGGGATGCGGAAGCAGTTCCACGATTTCTCAACCGGGCCAAACGACGCGAGATGAAAGGAGCCGCCGGGTGCCATGCATTCGACTGGCTGGACATCGACGCGCAGAGCCTTGAACACTTCGACCGGCTCCACAACCGCACGCTCGAAAAATTCAAATGGGTTCCCCCAAAAGCATGGCGGTTGGGTCTTCTTGCCAATATGCGGGATCTCGGGCGGCACGGGATCTGCCGGATTTTTGCCGCGGTCCCGTCTTCCTCCGGCCATCCGCTGCCATGCGCCATGGTAAGTGTCCTGATCTGTCCCCTGCGCCAAACCGCATGGCTCTGGCGCGTGGCCTGCGAATCCAACGATCCCGGGCTGGTTCCCGCCCTGTACGTCAAAGCAGCGCAGGCGGTGAAATCCGAAAGGGGGCCCGCGTGGCGCATCAACTTCGGCGGTTCGCCCCGCCTGTCCCTCTCCCTCTTCAAGGACTACCTCGGCGCGCAGGCTGTGCCCCACTGGCGGATCCGCTGGATGCGCCATGGGTGGAAATCCCTTGCATGGAATGGTGCGTCCGCCCTGCGCGAACAGGCGCGTCGCACCATGACCCAATGGGGACTTCTTCGTGGATTGCCGTTGTCGGACAACGACTTTTGAGGCTATACAGGCGCGCATGAACCCAGGCAGCCCGACAAGCCCCGATGTGACCATGCCGCCCATGGATGTTTTTGTCGAGATCACGGGAGGTCACCCGGAAATGAGCGCCTCGATCGCCGCAACGGCAATCGAGGAAATGAACGCACAACATGATACGGTGCTCCGGGCGCTTGCCGCCCGAAACTTCCCCGCCGCGGCAGCCGCCCTGCACTCCCTGCGGGGCAGCGCCGGCGTGCTCGGCATCGAAGGATTCGGCCAATTCCTGCTCGAAATGGAAAACGCCTGCCATGCCGGCGACAGGCTTTTCCTCGAGGGGTGTTTGGACGCTTTCCGGAATGCATGGAATTCCTGCCGCAAGGGTTTGGAATTGTTGGGCGAAGATCTCGGGCGGCAATCCGCGTGAAGCCGGTTCTGATCGGTCTTGCCGGGCCAACCGGATGCGGAAAGTCCTCGCTGGCCGCCGCCCTCCAAAAAGCACTGGGAGGCGTTGACGCATGCGGAGTTTTTCCCATGGACCGCTACCACCATGATTTGTCCCACCTCCCACCCGACGAACGGAGTCGTATGAATTTCGACCGGCCCCGCGCGCTCGATGTGCCACGGTTGCTCGCCGACCTGAACCTGCTGGCACGGGGACTCCCGTGCCGGATGCCCGGTTACGATTTCTCCTCCCATACAAGGACTTCCCGGACAACACCCCTCGTGCCCGCGCGCTTTGTCATCATCGAAGGACTCTTCGCCCTTGCCATCCCACGGGTGCGGCACCTCCTTGACGCGGGCATTTATATTTCCGTGCCGCTGGACATCTGCCTGCAACGACGCATCGCCCGGGATGTCGAAGGCAGGGGCCGCGACCACCGGGAAGTCACGGGCCGTTTCCAGCGCGATGTGGTGCCCTCGACCAAAACCCATGTCGAGCCCCAGCGCGCGCATGCGGATCTGGTCCTGGATGGAACCGGGCCGGTCGGCGAAAATGCCCTCCGCGCCGCACAATGGATCCGGCACCTGCGGGTTGCCAAAAAAGCAGAAAAACCCGCGCGCGTTCCGAAGGGGTGCGAAAGCCTTGACCATCCCCGAATCCCGCCGATGATGGATGCAGCTGCGCCCCTTCCGGAAAAATGAAAGGCATTGTTTTTGTCAAGTTTGTCGAGATGGTGGAGTCCGCTTTCTCCGTGGACATGGCCGGGCGGATGGTCGAGGAGTCGCAGTTGCCATCCGGGGGTGTCTATACCGCCGTGGGCACCTACGATCACCACGAGTTGAAAACGATGCTCGGGGTCTTGTCCCGCCTGACCCGTGAACCGCCGGAGGCGCTTCTGCGGCGCTACGGGCGCTTCCTCTTCGGGGAATTTTTCCGCCTCTACCCCGGCGTCTTCGAGGGAATCGGTTCCTCGATGGATTTTGTGGCCGGGGTCGAAAGTGTGATCCATGTGGAGGTCCGCAAACTCTACCCGGATGCGGAACTCCCCAGCTTCGAGGTCATCGAACACACGCCCGACCGCCTCGAAATCATCTACAGATCGGAACGGCATCTGGCCGAACTCGCGCGCGGTCTCATCGAGGCGTGCATCGACCACTTCAACGATGGGATCGACCTGGAACAATCCCCCGTCGACGGGGCCGGGGATCCGGTGCGATTCGTGCTGGCGCGCCGGCAATGAGCGAGCAGGAGATTCTGGAGCGGGCGCTCAGGCGTGCGGAGCGCGAGCGCGCGGCACGCGTGCAGGCAGAGCAACTGCTCGAACAAAAGAGTCTCGAACTCTATCGCGCCAATGAGGAGCTCCGCCAACAGTCCGCCCGTCTCGAGCTGACCGTCTCCGAACGCACCCGGCAACTCGAAGAGGCCGCCGCACAGGCAAACGCCGCCACAAAGGCCAAAAGTGATTTCCTCGCCACGATGAGCCACGAAATCCGCACCCCGCTGAGCGGAATCATCGGGCTGACCGAGTTGCTCGACCTCGAAGACCTCACCGGCGAACAAAAACGCCTCGCCTCCCTCGCCAACCAAAGCGCGCGCCACCTGCTCTCCCTGCTGAACAATCTTCTCGACTTGAAAAAAATCGAGGCGGAGGAAATGCATCTGGACGAAATCGCATTCAGTCCCCGGCGGGTTCTCGATGAGTGTGTGGCAGCATTCATGCCCGCGGCGGGAAGGGCCGGCATTGAGTTGCAATGCGAGGTGGGGACTCTTCCGCAGGAAGTGGTCGGGGATCCGGTCCGTCTGGCCCAAATCCTCCACAACCTGCTTGGGAATGCGATCAAATTCACCCTGCATGGCAGCGTGCGCATGGACGCGGAGTGCACGGGGGAGGGGGATCGTTTCCGTTTGCGGGTCTCGGTCTCCGACACGGGAATCGGCATCGATCCCGATGCCATCGACAGCCTTTTTGAGCCGTTCCGGCAGGCCAAGACGTCCACTGCGGGTCGTTTCGGGGGGACGGGATTGGGACTTGCCATCACCAAAAAGCTTGTGGAGGCCATGGGGGGATCCCTTTCCGCCACGGCGGCGCAGAAGGGATCGGTGTTCCGTTTCGACGTCCTGTTCGGGGCAGCGGCCCCGCGGGCACCCGGGATCCCGCCATGCGAGGATGACGGAGTCCCCGAAATCTCCCTTCTCCTTGTCGAAGACAACGAGGTCATTCGCATGGTTGTTCTCGGCCTGTTGAAAGCGCTGGGGCGACAAGCCGACACGGCATCAACGGGCGAGGAGGCGGTCACCCGGGTCTCACGGAAGGTGTACGACCTGGTCCTGATGGACCTTCAACTTCCCGGGATGGACGGAATGGAGGCCGCGCGGCAAATCCGGAAGCTGTCCCTCGCGAGGCAGCCGCAAATCGTTGCCCTCACCGCAAACGCCTTTGTCGAGGATCGCCGCAAGTGCATCGAGGCAGGGATGGACGGCTTCCTTGCAAAGCCGGTTCAAATCAGGGATCTGCGGACACTGATTTGCCGGGCTTGTCCGCTTCACGCGTCTTCCTGCCCCCAAGCACGGTGAAGCGGGCCACGGACGCAATGCGGCGCCCGCCGCCTTCGAGGCATTCGACTTCGATGCGGCATGGACCCGGTGTCTTTGCAACGACGCTGTAGCTTGCGCCGCAGGCGGGTTCCTGTCCCGGCATTTCCCAGACGGTTGTGGTCTCGCCCGGGTTGAACTCCGCGGGAAGTATGACCCGCACCTCGAAGCGGTCGCCGGCATGCACCTCTTCGGGGATGCCGGCAATGCGTGGTTCGACGGGAACCCACGGCCGCCCGGCTTCCGCCGTGCGCCCCATGAGAAACAAATGCGCTGCAAGCAGGCGCGCCCCCGTGGCAACCGTCCATTCCTCGCGCACGTTGTAGGCGTCTGTCACGGATCGTTCGTAGAAGGGGAACGTGTCCAGAAAGGGGAAGAACAATTTGCGCAGTCCGCTTGCTCCCGAGATTTGATAGGGGCCGAGGTTGTGGGGAGTCGAGGTGACATTGCCGATGGGGATTCCCGGCGGGGCGATGTGGCGGTCGTCATTGAGGGAGGTGCGGTTGACGATCTGGCGCCGCCAGACCGGTCCGGTTCCGCTGATGAATGCGCGTCCGGTCGGGTTGCCCCCGGCTTCGTAAGCCGACCACAGGGCCATTGCAGTGTCCGCGCGCGCCCGGAAGGCGGGATCGGGATCCATGAGCCACGCCGCCGCCAGATCGATGGCAGGATCCATGGCCCAGAACCATCCGGCCCGCTTCTGGTGCTTCCCGGAACGCGAGAATGGCAGCCCCCATGCATCGGCTTCCGAGAGCTCGATCCATGTGAGTGCCGCCGCATGGATCGCGCGGCGCATTTTTCCCAAGTAAGCGGGATCGCCTGTTTTCGCGGAGGCGCGTCCCGGCGCGCCGGCGAAGGCATAAATCCGCGCCGCCGATCCGTAAAATCCGTAAAGAGGCACCCACCCCCACTTCTTGTCATTGCCCGCCAGTGGATCGGGCCAGAAGCGCTTGAGGTCGGCCTCGTAGGATTCCTTGCCGGTGGCATCGAAGAGGGCCGCCGCCGCAAAGGCCAGCTCGTCGCGATGGGTGTCAAAGTTTCCGTAGTGGCTGATGGCCTGGTAGGAGCCATCGAAACCATGCTGCTTTTCGGCCTGCTGCAGAAACGCATACCCGCGCTTGGCGGATTCCAAGCAGCGGTTGGCAAAGGCCGCATCGGCATCCCGCATGGCGGGTGATCCTGCGAGTTGGGCGAGGGCGCCGACAGCCGCGGCCGTGGCCGCGGTGTTTTTTGGAAACACCACCTGCGGGTCGCCGTCCTCGGGAAGCACATCGAGTTCGTAGGGCCGGTCGCGCGGATACACCAAAAAGAAAAACCCGCCGTCGGCATCCTGCATTTTCAGGAGGAACTCCGCTTCGATGCGTGCGATTTGCAGGGCGTCGGGGATGCCGTCGCCGCTTTCCGGAAGGCCGAGGTTGTCGATGCGGTCCACGCCCGGAAAGTGGTCGGTGGCAAAGGTGAGGGCATGGATGAGCTGGGCGGAATTGATGGTGTATTTGCTGTAGTCGCCGGCGTCGTAGTGGCCGCCTTTCACATCCACGGCGCCTTCGGCCAGGATCGGGTAAAGCGAGGCGGCCACCGAATCCATTTGGGGTGCGCTCTGGACCTTGGGATCGGTGTTTTTTGCGGCCATGCGGGCGATGTGGCGGTTGGTGGGTTTGAATCGTTCGCCCATGTCGGGCACTTCGGCGGGCCGGGTGTGGGAGGCGGGGTGACCGAAGCGGGTGAACGGCGGGCCTTTGTCGGCTCCGCTGCGCTGTTGATACAGCCCGGAGGCCAGAGTGCGGGCGGATGCGGCGGGGGCCGTCCCGGAAATGCGCACCGGGCGCGAACGTCCGAGACCGGGCACGGAAACCGTGTAAAGCCCTTCCTTCCGGAACTCCGAAAAATCAAAGCGCCAGACGTTTTGGTTCCACTCCCAGTCGGGATCGGAGCGCTTCACCAGCGGGCCGGAAAATACAGCTTCGCCGGAAGAGTCCACCATGGCGGCTTCCGCTTCTCCGGGAAGATCCATCTCTCCAAGCGTGCCAAGATCAAAAGAGACGAAAGCAAACTTCGGGGCCTCCGGAGCAAAACCGTGCGCGGAGACGTGGATCGCAGGCGAAAGCCGGTCCGCCCGGAAAACCGCCTCCAAAGGAGCCCCGAGGCCAAAATGGACGTCTCCCCCGACGACAACGTCCGCGCCCTCCGGCAAAGGATCCGCCAGCCGCAGAAAAATGCGCAGAATCATCCGCAGATCGAAGTCCCAGTACCCCGCGAAGACCGGCACGCGCTTGATGCCCGTTTCCACGATGCGCAACGGACGTCCGTCGGCTGTGACAGTCAGCGCCCCGACCGGAACGGTCTTCAGCGAAAAGTCGGGGTTTTCCAAGTTGGCGGCCGGGAAGGCGGGCGTGTCCATCGATGCGCGTCCCTGAACGATGCGGATCTCAAGGATCTCGGGGGTGAGGATCCGGAGGTCGCGCGCACCGGGTTCCGGCAGGCTGGCGGGGTCCGGGTAGAGCGCATCCTGTCCGGCAAGGAGGGTGCTGACCGAAAAAATCCCCGCGAGCAGGGCCGCCCGCAGGCGGGTCAGCGCAAAGTGAGCGCGAGCCATGTGGCGATAAAGGGCAGTTTCACTTTGCCGTGGCAGGCATGGTAAAACCAATGCCGGCGCAGGAGCGAGCCGGGAAAGCTCGGGCAGTTGAAGTAGAACTGGCGGTTGAACCGCCGGTCGATGAGTTTCTCCATGCGGCGGTAAAGCATGACCCGCGTCAACGCGCGTTGATCCCAGAAGGGATCGGTGTCTTCGAGCGCCTCGTTGAACAGGTCCCGGATGGACGGACAGGGTTTGTAAACCAGGACGCCGCTGTTGATTTGGTAGGGGAGTTTGTCGGGTACGCCGCCGATTTTGCCTTCGGGCACATCGGGCAGGGCGGGTGCATCCCGTGCAATGAGAATATCGGCATCGAGAAAAGCCACCCGTTCGCAGGTGTCCCACCAAGGCAGATCGGGCAGACACAACTTCTGCCACGTGAATTTTTTTCCGGGCAGGTCGCGCACCGGCTCGGTGAGGATGACGGCTTGGTATCCGTGGCGCGCGGCGTAGGTTTCGAAGCGTTTGCGCGAATACCGGTCGAAGGCGGCAAGGTAGGGCGCGCCGACGACAATGGTGCAGAGGACGGTTTTGTTGTTCATGGGAGGCGTGTGGTGCGGGTGTCTTTCCAAAGGCCCTTCACATCCCCCTTTTTGAGGCGGGCATTCGAGGCAAGGAAGACAGCAAGGTCGAAGGGAGCTGCCAGAAGCGCAAGGGCCGCGAATTTCAGGCGCGCCGCGCCGCGGCCGAAGCGCACGCGCCGCCAGCGCATCAGAAGGGACTCCGTGTCCATAACCCACCAGCCCCGGCGCTGCACCGCGTCGAGGATTTCACGAAGGAACCAATCGGGATCTTCCACGCACCGCCGCGCCAGGGCCTCATACACCGGCCGCTGGGGAAAATCCCGCCGCAGAGCCTGTTTGAAGATTGTGTGGAGGGTCTGGCCGGTGGTCTGGCGGATTTGGTGGTGCCAGATGTCGCGCGGCTTTGTGTAGCATTCAAAGACATGGGCGGCGTTGTCCGCGCGCACGATGCGCGAGTTGTCGGCGGGTATGCTGTGCCCGTCGGTGCAGATCATCTGCTTGAGAAAACCGTCCTCGACGATGATTCCCGCCGGAATCCGGATCTTGCGGAGGGTTTCCGCACGGGCGCAATACATCTGTCCGGTGAGCTGTCCCGGCGCGGATCCGGTCATCGCCCCGGCTCCGAGGAGAATGCGATCCAGAAGACCGGGGCGGGCCTTTTGGGCAAGGTGCTTGACCGGGCGGTCTGTGGCGACAAGCGCGCGGGGATTGGATTCGAGTGCCTGCCAGAGATTTTCGAGGGTCTGAGCGCCCAGCAGGCGGATGTCGGCATCCATGAAAAGGAAATACCGTGCATCCGGTGCGGACAGCCGGTGGACAGCTTCGTTCCATGCGCGGGCCTTGCCTCCCTGCTCCAGAACCTCGAGGCGGCAGTCCACACGGGGGTGCCCCGCCGCGAGAGCATCCAAGGCCGCCCGGGCCACCCCGGGCGTGCCGTCGGTGCAGCCATTGGGGACGACCAAAACCTCGAGATCCGGGTCCCCGTCTCCGGCCCTTTGCAAGAGGCTTTGAGACGCCAGCCCCGCGATGGTGGCGGAGATGGATTCCTCTTCGTTCCATGCAAGGATGATCAGCGAGATTTTCATCATGGTGTCACGGATAATTGGTCCAACATGCCCGGCACCTCTCCTCGAGGTCCCTCCCTTGCGCGCGGTCTGCTCCCAGCAGGGAAGCCGCCTTCGCTCCGTCCGGCGCACTGCCTGTTCCCGATGCCATATCGAGAAGGAGGGGCAGAGCCCTCCAGACCGGCGCCCTCGGGTGCCCCCCCCACTGGAACGGAACCCGTGACGGTTTCCGAAGGTCGCGCGCCTGACGCAGGAAATTTTTTCCCGCCGGTTCTTCCGGGAAGAGGCTGCGTGGCGATGACGCCGCATACTCCCGCGGTGTGACAAAGGAAGTTCCCAGCCGCAGACCCTCGATGTGCAGGAACATGGCGGTCCACTCCCGCGCCAGCGCCTCAAGCGGACCGGTCCATTGGGCCGGACTCCGCCCGGAAACCACCGGATGAAATTTGAATTGCACCCCGCTGGCATGGCGCTCGCAGAGCCCGGGAAATCCGTCCGCGATGGATGCGAGGCGCGCGCTGCGCTCGATGCAGGACCAATGGTATCTCCCGCGGGCGCAAAGCAGGGCGTCCCCCAGCGCCAAATCAGCCTTCGCCGCGATCCGGTCGATGAATCCCACCGGCAGTTCCATCTCCCCGCGGGCCGCCCGCAGGCACCTCAAAAGACTCATCCCACGGTTCACAAGCAGACGGGATCCTTCCACCGGGGGGATCTCCCCGGCCTCCCGCAACCGCGCAGGCAGACGCGACACCCACCCCGCATCCCCGAAAACCAAAATGTGCGCGTTGAGCAAATCGTAATAAAACATGCCCGGCCGCGCACACTCCATCGCCCGCGGCGGCATGGCCTTGAACTCCACCTCGATCCCCAGCCGGCGTTCCCCCTCCGCAACCCATTCGGAAACCGGCACACGGCCGGTCGCAAAAACGTAAAATTCAAGGTCGTTGTACAGGGACGCCCGCCCGCCGGTCTCCAAAACACCGCCCTCGCCGCGCCCGTAGCCGCCGCCCAGCAAAAGAGCGCGAACCCCGCCCATCTTCCCGGCATGCCCCTCCAGCCACCCGAGATAATCGTCAAGCAAACTCCGCAGCTCCGGGAATCCGCCCGGGAAATACTTCGGCCTGCCGGGGGACCGGGTCACTCGATGGTGAACACCCGGTGCAGACGCAGGAGTTCAAGCACGGCACGAACCCCCGACTGCACATTGCGCAAGGTCACCTGGGGGCCGTCCTGGGGCAGCTTGCGATAGATGCTCAAAAGGATGCCGACACCGGAGCTGTCAATAAACTGCACATTGCCCATTTCCACCTCGGCACACCGCACGGCGGGATCAAGCTCGAACAAAACCTGTTTTTTGAGCTCCGTGGCGGAACTCGCATCCAAACGCGG
Source organism: uncultured Chthoniobacterales bacterium (assembly GCA_964527025.1). Classification (GTDB taxonomy): domain Bacteria; phylum Verrucomicrobiota; class Verrucomicrobiia; order Chthoniobacterales; family Terrimicrobiaceae; genus CAZGNH01. The sequence continues at coordinate 25,135 of CAZGNH010000254.1, forward strand.
CATGTTGATGTGAATGTGGAGGGTCCCATCGGAGACTTTGGTCTGGAATTCTTCACTCATTCCTGAGTAATTAGTTGGTCTTCAATGAAGTGGCAATCCCATTCTGGATTCCAAAGTCCATTCTGCATGGCGTGAAGGTGCTTTGGCTGAATGAAAATTTGGGGGGCTTCGGCGGAGCCGAGGCCAATGTGCTGGCCACCGCATCCGAGCTTGCGCGGCGCGGGGTGCAAAACACGCTCGTCTTCCGTGAAAACACCGGAATTGCCGAAGATCCATGGCCGGCGGCATTTGCCGGAATGCACAAGGTTTCCGGCCCCGAAGAACCTGCGCGCATCGCGCGGCAAATTTCTGCCGATTGCATCTGGATTCACAATTGGAGCGACAGTGCCGCCTTCACCCCGTTGCGATCCACCGGCATTCCCGCCGCGCGCATGGTGCACGACCACGCCCTCTATTGCATGCGCCACTACAAATACCACCCGCTCACCCGGAGAAATTGCACCCGCCCCGCCTCCGCCGCATGCCTTTTCCCGTGTCTGGCCTTTCTTCAGCGCGGCACCGGCTTCCCCCCGCTGCGGTTCGCCCGCCTTGGCACCAAACTGCGCGAGATCGCCGACAACCGCCTGCTCGACAGGCTGGTCGTCGCGTCCCCGTTCATGCGCGACGAACTGGTCAAAAATGGATTCTCTCCGTCCGCGATCACGATCATCGCACCAGTCCCGCCGGAACCGGCGTCCGGGACACCGGACGCACTTCCTTCTGCCCAGCCCGGGCGGGTTCTGTTTGTTGGGCAGGTGATCCGCGGGAAGGGGGTTGACCTTCTGGTTCGCGCTATGGCCGGCTTGAAACTCCCGTGGCACCTCGTCATCGCCGGACGGGGATCAGCGCTTGAGAAAGTCCGGGATCTGGCCTGGCGATTGGGTGTTGCCGACCGGATCACATGGCACGGCTACCTGCCGCCCGGTCAACTCTCCGAGGAATATGCGCGGGCGCAGGTGGTGGCCGTCCCCTCGGCATGGCAGGAGCCTTTCGGGATGGTCGGAGTCGAAGCCATGCGCCATTCCCGTCCGGTCGTTGCCTTTGCCGTGGGTGGAATCCCCGCATGGCTCAACCATGGGGAAAACGGCCTGCTGGCCGCAGCCGGTTCGGTCTCCTCCCTGCGCAAGGCGCTGGCGACGCTCCTCTCCGACCCGGACCTCTGCGCGAAATTGGGATGCGCCGGGCGCGAAACGGCTTCAAGGGACTTTTCTTTTCAACGCTCGGTGGATAGTGTCGCGGAGATGTTGCGCGAACTCGCTTCCCTCCACCCTCCCCCGACACAGGCCGCTCCCACCGCATGACCCGGCAATCCCCCGGAACCGATCCGCCCCCATCCGATTTTCCCATGGATTATTGGGTCCGCAGCGCGACGGTCGGAGGCAGGCTCGGCCTGCGCCTGCGCCTCCG
>CAZGNH010000255.1:0-4000 GCA_964527025.1 uncultured Chthoniobacterales bacterium
TATGCACTCATACAGCCCTCCCCCGATTCCGCGCCCGCCTTGTCCCAGCCAGCCTCGCGCGGCGTCTCGCGACGAAGTTTGTGAGAGATGCGGGTTAATAGCTCTCGCTGGTAAGGCGCGTTTTGCCCCGGAAGATGTAGTAGATGCTGGCTGTGTAGGCGAGCACAAGCGGGATGCCGAGGATGGCAATGATGAGCATGATGCCGAGGGTTTTCTGGCTTGAAGAGGCATTGTAGATGGTGAGGCTGTATTCGGGGTTGGGGTTCGAATAGAGCATGTTGGGGAAATAGGTCAGCCCGAAGGCAAGCATCATGGTGCCCATCCCGGCACACGAGGACACAAATGCGTTGAATTCCCTCCCCTTGTGGATCTCGCGCGGGATGTTCATCACGACCAGCACTCCCACAAGAACCACCGGGATGATCCACGGGCGGGTTCTCACGGCTTCCAGCACGTTCGGACAATACACCAGCGTGAGCATGTTGAAGACCACGTAGCAGGCAATAAAGAGGCCGATAATGCGTGGAATCCACCCGCGCACGATGGCCTGCACCTCGCCGTCGGTCTTCATGGCAAGGAAAATGGCCCCGTGCATGGCAAAGAGGATGACGGTCGTCACGCCAAGGAAAAGCGAATACGGATCGAGCATCCCGGAAAGTGTGCCCGCAAATTCGCGGTCCGGTCCAATCGGCACCCCCTGCACGACATTGCCCATCGTAACCCCGATCAAAAAGGCCGACAACACACTCCCAAAGGCAAAGGCCACATCCCACATCGCGCGCCACCACCCCCACGGCTCCTTGCTCCGGAATTCAATGGCCACCGCACGGAAAATCAATGCCACCAGAAGAAGCATGAACGGGATGTAAAACCCCGAAAACACCGTCGCATAGACCTCTGGAAACGCCGCAAACAAGGCGCCCCCACCCGTCACCAACCACACCTCGTTCCCATCCCACACCGGCCCGATCGAGTTCAAAAACATCCGCCGGTGCTCGTCCTTGCGCACAAAAAGGTGCAGGCTTCCAACCCCGAGGTCGAAACCGTCAAGCACCGCGTAACCGGTGAAAAGCACCCCCACCAGCACAAACCAGATCAAGTTCAGATCAAGGGCCATGTCAGGTGTCCGCGTTGCGGTGGCGGATGATTTTTTTCCAGCTCTCCGGCATTTCGTGGCTCTCCTCTTCCGAATCCGGCCCATGCTGGATTTTGCGGGTCAGCAGGTAAATGAAGACGGCGAAAAGCAGGGCATAGACGAGGGCGAAGAGCACAAGGGAAAAAAGGACCTGTTCGGCCACCACCACCCGCGACAACCCCTCGGAGGTCTTGAGGATTTCGTAAACAATCCACGGCTGGCGCCCCATCTCGGCCGCAAACCAGCCGACCTGGTTGGCAATCTGCGGACCGAGCACCGAAAATACCAGCACAACCAAAAACCACCTCGAAACCCACCAGCGCGTGTCAAACAACCACCCGCGCCACCAAAAAAAACAGGCAACCAAAACAATCCCGACCAACGCCACACCAATGGCAATCATGATGTGGTAAAATTGGAAAACCGCCTGCACGTTGGGCCAGTAGTCGCGCCGGATTTCTTCCAACTCGCGTGTCGAGGACCCCGGGTATCGCGCCAGCAAAAATTCGTCGGAAGGCAGATCCTGCAGTCCGGCCACCGTCCGCGCCGGATCTTCATAGGCAAGGAAGCTCAGCAGACCGGGAATCATCAGGCCGTGGACGGTTTCGTTTTTGGTGTCAACCCACCCAAAGACGGCCATGGGCGCGTAGGACCTGGTCTCGTAGAGCCCCTCAAGGGCGGCAAGCTTGATGGGCTGGTTGACGAGGACTCCCGAGGCGGAAACCGACCCGCTCACAAATTGCAGAACCGATGCAACGGTCGCCAAAATGAGGCCGACCTTCATCGAGGCCCGGGCAAAGGCCGTGTGGCGGTTGCGCAGGATGTAGTAGGCGCTGATGCTGACGATGAGGAAGGCGCCGGCCATCCAACACCCGAGCACGACATGCGTGAGGCGGTCGATCGAGGAGGGATTGAAGACCATCTCCCAAAAGTTGTCCACGACCGCGCGGACGGATCCCAGATCGCTTTCGGTCACGATGTATCCCTCGGGAACGGGCACCTCGGTGCCGCCGACATTGCGCACGAGATGGTAGCCCGCCGGGGTCTGCATCCACGAGTTGGCCACAACAATCCACACCGCACTGAAATGCGCCCCGAGACAGACCATGATCGTCGAGAAAAAATGCATGCGCGGACCGACCTTGTTCCACCCGAAAAGCAAAATGGCAAGGAAGCCGCTTTCCAGAAAGAAGGCGAAAATTCCCTCCGCGGCGAGGGCGCTGCCAAAAATGTCGCCGACGAAGCGCGAGTAGGTGGACCAGTTGGTGCCGAACTCGAATTCCATGACGATGCCGGTGGCCACTCCGATGGCGAAGGTGAGGGCGAACACGCGGGTCCAATACCGGGCCATGTTGTGCCAGAGCGGGTTGCCGGTCCTCAACCATGTCCCCTCCATGATGACCAGCGCGAGCCCCAGACCGATGCTCAGCGGCGGATACAGGTAATGGAACATGATCGTGAACGCGAACTGCACCCGCGATAAAATTTCCACGTCCATCGGCTCCGGGCAGGAGACAACCGGCATGCCGGTCGGTCAATACGAAAGTTCGCGCAGTGGGAAGGCTCGACTTGCGCGGTCATCCGGGCGACAGTGCATGCATTCTATGCGGGTTGCGGCAATTGTGGGACGCCCCAATGTGGGGAAATCGGCGCTGTTCAACCGGCTGGCCGGAAGGAAGATTTCGATCGTCCACGACCAGCCCGGAGTCACGCGCGACCGGATCTCCGCCGTGTGCCGGCTCGGGAACCCACCATTTGAAATCATTGACACGGGCGGCATCGGGAGCGGGCCGGATCCGGACTTTTCCGAGGCGACCCACGAAGCCGCCGATATCGCCATCGCCTCCGCCGACGTGCTCCTGCTCGTGGTGGATGCGCAGGACGGCGCCACCCCGCTGGACGCGGATTTGGCCGCGCGGCTGCGCTCCTCGGGACGCCCCCTGCTTCTGGTGGTCAACAAAGTGGATCACCCCGGCATGGAATCCGTGGCGGCGGATTTCTCGCGCCTTGGAATCGGGGAGACCCTGACCGTGAGCGCGGCGCACGGGCTGGGGATCCGCGCGCTTGTCGAGACGGTCACCGGGGTCCTGCCACCGGAGGAAGACCGGCAGGAGGAAGCCTCCGCCACCCCTCCCAAACTCGCCATCGTCGGCAAACCCAATGTCGGAAAATCCTCCCTTGTCAACGCCCTGCTCGGCGCCCCGCGCGCCATCGTCAGCGAAATCGCCGGCACCACACGCGACGCCTTCGACGTCCACTGGGAACACGACGGCCAACGCTTCATCCTGTGCGACACGGCCGGAATCCGCCACCGCTCAAAACACAATACCTCCGTCGAAGTCTTCAGCGTCATGCGCTCGGAACACACCATCCGGCGCGCGGACCTCTGCATCCTTGTGATCGACGCCTCCGCAGGCGTCACCAGCCAGGACAAAAAAATCGCCGGCCTCGTCCAAGAGGCCGGATGCGCCTGCATCCTCGCCCTCAACAAATGGGATCTCGTGGCCGAAGGTGATGACGACCGGGATCTCCTGCGCAACCACCTCGAACGCATCCGCCGCAATCTCTTCTTCCTGCCCCACGCCCCCGTCGTCATCCTCTCCGCCAAAACCGGCGCCAACCTCGCGCGCATCTTCACAACCATCGAAAAAATCCGCCAGCACGCCTCGCGCCGCATCGGCACCGGCGAACTCAACCGCCTCCTCCAACGCGCCGTCGAACGCCAGCCCCCGCCCATGCGCGCAAACCGCCGCCTCAAAATCCTCTACGCCACCCAAACCCTCCCTCCAAACCCCCGCCCCTTCGAACCCCCGGCCATCCTCCTCTTCGTCAACGACCCCCGCCTCATGCCCCCCACCTACCTCA
>CAZGNH010000256.1:0-12173 GCA_964527025.1 uncultured Chthoniobacterales bacterium
TGATGCGTGTGGCGGCGCGGCACGGAGTGGCGGTGACGCCGCGCGGGGCGGGGTGCGGTTATGTGGGCGGGGGCGTGCCCGTTTGCGGGGGCATTGTGATCACGCCGGAGCGGATGCGGAAAATCCTTGAGATTTCCGAGGCGGATTTTGTGGCGGTGGTGCAGCCCGGAGTGGTGACCGGCCATTTGCAGGAGGCGGTGCGCCGGCGCGGTCTGTATTATCCTCCGGATCCGGCGAGCCTCGGGGATTGCAGTATCGGTGGAAACATCGCGACCAATGCGGGGGGGCCCAAGTGCCTGAAGTACGGGGTGACCCGCCATTATGTGCTGGGTCTGGAGGTTGTTCTGGCCGATGGGACGATCGTGCGGTGCGGCGGGCGCACCCACAAAAACAAAACGGGATTTGATCTGGTGGGCCTGTTTGTGGGCTCCGAGGGGTTGCTGGGTTATGTGACGGGGGCGACGTTGCGATTGCTGCCGCTTCCCCCGTCGCGGGCAGTGTTAACGGCGGGATTCCCGACGATGGCGGCGGCGGCCGCGGCCATTCAGGCCGTGTTCCGTGAGGGCTTTCTTCCGGCGGCCATCGAGGTGGCCGATGCGTTCACTCTGGACGCCGCGCGGGCGTATCGTCCGGGGGCGCAATTTCCTCCGGGGGAGGCGATGGTGATCGTCGAAATCGACGGGCAGCCGGCAAGTGTGAAGATCGAGGCGGCGCATGTTGCCCGCATCTTGCGGGGGTCCTGTGCGACGCGGGTCATCAAGGCCACCACGGAGGAGGCGTGTGAAAGCCTCTGGGGGCTCAGGAGGGCCTTCAGTGAATCGCTCAAGGCGACCGGCCTGCGCAAACTCAACGAGGACATTGCCGTGCCGCGCGGGCGCTTGGTGGACCTTGTGCGTTTCGCGCGCGGGCTCCAGAAGCGGAGCGGCTTTCCCGTGGCGTGTTTCGGGCACGCCGGGGACGGCAACATCCACGTCAACATCATGGTTGGAAATCACGAGGGTCCCGGAGTCCGCGCGCGTTCGGAGCGGGCACTTGACGAACTGTTCACGCGGGTGACCGGCTGGGGGGGTGCCATCACGGGCGAGCACGGGGTGGGGCTTGCCAAGAAGCCCTGGTGGAACATGGCGGTGCCGCCAGCGACGCGCGACGTGCATGCCCGGATCAAAGCGGCCCTCGATCCGCGCGGCATGCTCAACCCGGGGAAATTCGTTTGATCCCGGCGGGTTCCCGTGCCCATGATGCAGGCATCAACAAACAAGCCATGAAATCAACCTCCTTCCTTCCCGAACCTGCCTCCGCATCCGTCCGCGGATTCGCCTGCCTCGCGGCCCTTTGCCTGCTGGCGGGTTGTGGCCCCTCCCCGGAACCCGAAGAGACACCGGCGCAGTCCGAGGTCTCGCCCTCGATTCCCCCGCCGGACCCGCTGGCGACACCCGCTCCGAGCCCGCAGGAGACATCGTCTTCCAGCCTTCCGCAAACCCTGTTTGTGGTCACGGCCTTTCAGGCGGTGAGCAATCTGGGCACCCACGATTTCCCGCGGGGGGCAAAGGTGAATGTCCTCAGCGAGGAGGGGGACGAGTATCTTGTCGAGCTTGAGGGTGTGGGGGTGCAAATCGGCAAAGCGTATTTTTCCGAAACCGATCCGGCTGCCGTTCCGCAAGCCGCGGCAACCCCAGCGCCAAGTCCCTCTCCGGCGCCAGCAGAACCCGCGGCCGTGCAGGAACCGGCCGCCGACAATCCCGACACAATGGCCGCGGAGGACCCGGACACGATTGAAATCGAGGAGGAAACATCTGTCACGGAATCCGCACCGACCCCGTCTCCCACGGAAACAGCCGTGCCCGCCGACGAACAACGCATCGCCGAATTGACCGAGTCCCTGCGCGAGGTCAACGAAAAAATCCGCTCCGGAGAAACCCAGCCGGGCGAGAACATCGATGCGCTCCGCAAAAAGCGCGAACGCCTCGGCGAGGAACTGACCACCTACGGGAAACCGTAAAAACCCCTCTTTTGGGTCAGACCAAGCCGTGGGCGGCCCAGTCGACCCCGCGCATGTCCCCTGTTTTCAGAAACTGCTCGTGCATGGCAAATGCGGCGGCAAGCGACTGGGGCACATGCCCCGCCTTGGTCAGGTCGTAGTAGGCGTGGAGTTGCTCGCGGAAGTCCGGGTGGGCGCAGTTTTTGACGATGAGGCTTGCGCGTTCGTGCGGGGTTTTTGCGCGCAGGTCGGCGACGCCCTGTTCGGTCACGACGACCTGCACCGAGTGCTCGCTGTGGTCCATGTGGCTGACCAGCGGGACGATGGGGCTGATTTTGCCTCCTTTGGCGAGCGAGGGGCAGGTGAAGATCGAGATGTAGCCGTTGCGGGTGAAGTCCCCCGATCCGCCGATGCCGTTCATGACCGAGGATCCCATCACATGCGTGGAGTTCACATTGCCGAAGAGGTCCACCTCGATGGCCGTGTTGATGGTGATGATTCCAAGGCGGCGGACCATTTCGGGGTTGTTGGTGATCTCCTGCGGGCGCAGGAGGATTTTTGTTTTGAACATTTCCAACTCGGCGTAGACCTCCTTGAGCAGTTCGGGGCTCACCGTCAGCGACGTGCCGGTGGCGAATTTGCACTTTCCGGCGCGCAGGAGGGCGATCACCGAATCCTGAATCACCTCTGAGAACATTTGGAACGGCGGGATTTCCGGGTGTTCGCCGATGGCGGCGAGCACCGCGTTGGCGATGTTGCCGACTCCGGATTGCAGGGGAAGGAAATCCTTCGGGATGCGTCCGGCCCGCATTTCGGCGGCCAGGAACTCGGCGACATTGACCCCGATCTGCGTGGTGACGGGATCGGCCGGGTCGAACCCCCCGACCTCGTCGGGCAGGTTCGTTTCGACGACCCCGGCGATCTTGGCGGGGTCGACCTGGATGTAGGACGTGCCGATGCGGTTCGAGCAGTTGATGAGGGGGATCGGCTCGCGGTGGGGGGGGTCTTTGGGTTCGTAGATGTCGTGCATGCCGGCCAGCTCGGGCGGGTGGAACCGGTTCAGCTCGACAAAGATTTTTTCGGCGGCATGGCAGAACGTGGGCGATGCCCCCACCGACGTCGTGGGGGTGATTTTTCCGTCTTCGGTCACATCGGCGGCTTCGACGATGGCCCAGTTGAATTTCCCGAGGAATCCATAGCGGACCGATTGCGGGAGGGTTGAGAGGTGCATGTCGAAAAACCGCGTCTGGCCCGTGTTGATGGCCTTGCGCAGGTGTTTGTCCGACTGGTAGGGCGTGCGCCATGCGATGGCGTCTGCGAGGGCGAGGCGTCCGTCGAGCGAGGCGCCGGTCGAGGCGCCGGTCACGACGCCCACCCGGAGCGGGCGTCCGGCCGCATGCTCTGCGATGGCCCTGTCGGCGAGGGCCGAAGGGATGGCTTTGGCGGCTCCGGCGGGGGTGAAGCCGCTGAATCCGATGGTGTCGCCGTCCTGGATCATGGCTGCGGCCTCGGCGGCGGTAAGTGTCTTGAGTGGCATGTTGGGTGTGTGGTTGGCTGGTGTTAGGTTTCGGTGAGTTGTTGGACGTGGTGGTGGGGGACGAGCCGCCGGGTTCCGTCCGGTTGCCCGACCAGAAGGTTTCCCGCGGAGTCCAGACCCAGGAAGTCCCCGCGCACGGGCGGCTCATCGTGAAGCATCAGAAGGACGGGGGTGCGGGTCCAGAGGCGGTTCAGCTCCCCGATCGACGGGCCGAGGCCGAGTGCAGAGCGGGAGGCGTGCGCGTCGGCGATGGCATCCAGGATGGTGACGGACCACTCGCCGGGATCCGGCGGGCTGTCGGTCACATCGGCCATGCGGGTGGCGACCCCTTCGAGCGAGGGATCGTCCTCCCAGGGACGGTTGAACACATTGATTCCGAGGCCGACGACAAGGGTTTCGCGGGGGCCCTCTTCGACCAGCAGCCCGCCCAGTTTGCGGTTCCCGGCCATCAGATCGTTGGGCCAGCGCAGGCGTGCCGCCGCAACTCCCGCCGCCACCGCCGCCCGCAGCACATGCAAGCCGACAACCAACGAAAAGCCCGTCCACCGCGCGGCACCGCCCGGCGACGGAACCACCGACGAAAGCCACAGCCCGCCGGGCGAACAATGGAACGAACGCCCGAAACGCCCGCGACCCCGGGTCTGTGACACGGCGGCAACAGCCGACCACGCGGGAAGTCCGCGCGCAAGATCATTGGTCGAGACAACGGATCCGTGGGTTTGCAACCTCCAGCCCGCCCTGCCGACCACAGCCGACGCGGTCTCTTCGACCGCCGCAATCATTTGAGAGTCGCGATGTAGTAGCCGGCAATGACGGCTGTTCCGATCACCCCGGCGACATTGGGCCCCATGGCATGCATGAGGAGGAAATTGTTCGGGTCGGCGCGCTGCCCCTCGACCTGCGAAACGCGCGCCGCCATCGGCACCGCCGAAACCCCCGCCGATCCGATCAGCGGGTTGATCTTCTCGCGCAGGAACAGGTTCAGGAATTTGGCCATGAGGACGCCGCCCGCCGTCGCGATGATGAATGCCAGGGCCCCGAGTCCAATCACCATGAGGGTCTCGGGCTTCAGAAAGCGCTCGCCGGTCATCGTGATCCCGACCGAGGTCCCGAGGAAGATGGTGACCACATTGATGATTTCGTTCTGCGAGGCTTTCACGAGGCGCTCGGTCACACCGCTTTCGCGCAGGAAATTGCCCAGCATGAGCATGCCGATGAGCGAGGCGGCCGCGGGCACCAGCAGAATGCAGAAGACGGTCACCACAAGGGCGAAGGTGAGTTTTTCGAGCTTGCCGACCGGGCGCAGGGATTTCATGCGGATGACGCGCTCCTTCCTTGTGGTGAGCAGGCGCATGACGGGAGGCTGGAGGAGCGGCACGAGGGCCATGTAGCTGTAGGCGGCGACGGCGATGGCGGGCAGCAGGTGCGGGGCGAGTTTGGCGGAGAGGAAGATGGCGGTCGGGCCGTCGGCTCCGCCGATGATGGCGATCGAGGCGCTTTCCCCGGCGCTGAAGCCGATGAGCGTTGCGCCAAGGAATGTGAAGGCGACGCCGACCTGCGCGGCGGCCCCCAGCAGCAGAGTGATCGGACGGGCCAGCAACGGGCCGAAATCGGTCAGCGCCCCCACCCCGAGAAAAATCAACGGTGGAAACAGTTCCCACTCGATTCCCCGCGAAATGTAATAGAACAATCCACCCGGCTCGGGGCTGTAAATGGTCAGCAACTTTTCACCCTCGTGCAGGGGTTCGCCGGGCTGCACGGAGAGCTCGGTGACGCGTCCGTGGGCTTCTGCGCGGAATGCGACCGTTCCGGGATTTTCCGGAGATGTGTTGGAGAGGGTTGCGAGGAGGTCTCCTTCGTGCACCTCGGCGCCCGGCGAGACGTGCCACTGGACCAGAGTGCCCTGCACGGGACTCAGGACAGGGCCGGGCGGTTCGTTCACCAACCCGGCGGTGGGCAGGTTGGCCAGCAGGGCCCCGAAGGCAATCGGCACAAGCAACAGCGGCTCGAATCCCCGGTAGACCGCCAGGTAAAAAAGCACAAGGCACACCACCCACATGACCGGCATCTGCCACGAAACGTCGGGAAATCCGGTCAGATTGAAAAATTCGAGGAAATCGGTGAGCATGGCGTGCCTTGGCGGGTGGTTTAGCGGACTTTGTGTGAATGGAAAATCTGGCGGCGGCCCTCGACCGACCATGCCGAGAGGCGCGGGTCGGGGGCCTGCGTGACGGTGAGAATGCGGTGGGGGGTGCGCACGGAAAACACAACGGCCGCCGCGATGGCCGCGCGGATTTCCGGAGGCACAACCTGCGCCGGCGCCGGGACCGGCACCATGCGGGATCCGCCAGCAATCCGCGGCTCAAGCGCCCTGCCGACCGCCGTCACAATAATCGCCAACCCACCGAGCGAGGTAAGCACGATCATGACCCCGACGGTCTGGAACCGCAGATTGCTGAAAAACTCAAGGTGTCCGGCGACGCTTTCGACAGCCAGCAGCAGGGTCATTGCAGCTTCACAAGAGGTTGCCCTTCCTCGACGCCGTCGCCCTCCTTGACCAGAACCGCCTCGACTTTCCCGGCGGCGGGAGCTTGGACAAAGGTGTTCATTTTCATGGCTTCGAGGGTGATGAGGGTCGCGCCCGCCTCGACGCTCTCTCCCACCTTGCAATTAATGGACACGACCCGGCCCGCAAGCGGACTGGGCACTTCGCCGGGACCGGCCGAAGCCGCACCTGCCGAAGGCGCCGGGGCGGACGGTGCGCTGACACTGGCCCCGGCAGCCGAAGCGGCGGCAACCGGCCCGGCGGGAGCGGGGGCTGCCCCGTCCATTTCTTCGACAACGACTTCGTAGGGTTTTCCGTCAACGGTGACTCGGAGTTTTCTCATGATGCTGGATGGTTGGATTTGGAAGCGTGTTGTTGCTTTAGAGCGGGATGTTGCCGTGTTTTTTCGGCGGGCGCGTCTCGCGTTTGGAGATGGTGTTGCGCAGGGCCATGGCGACGATGGCCCGTGTTTGGGCCGGTTCGATCACGTCGGTGATCATGGCGCGGCTGGCCGCCTGATACGGCGAGGCGAATTTGTCGCGGTATTCGGCGATGAGTCCCGCCTCGGCGGAGGGGTCTTTTTCGATCTCGCGCTTGTAGAGGATTTTGACCGCTCCTTCGGCGCCCATCACTGCGATCTCGGCCGTCGGCCAGGCATACACGAAGTCGGCGCCCAGATCCTGGCTGCACATGGCCAGATAGGCTCCCCCGTAGGCCTTGCGGAGGATGACCGTCACCTTGGGCACCGTCGCGGCGCCGTAGGCGAAGAGCATTTTGGCCCCGTGGCGGATAATCCCTCCGCGCTCCTGCTGGAGGCCGGGCATGAAGCCGGGCACGTCCACGAGAGTCACCAGCGGAATGTTGAAGATATTGCAGAAGCGGATGAAGCGCGCCCCCTTGTCCGAGGCGTCGATGTCCAGCGTGCCCGCCTTGACCATGGGTTGGTTGGCGATGATGCCGACGACGATCCCCTGGATGCGCGCAAAGCCCACGACCATGTTTTTGGCCCAGTCCCGCTGCACCTCGAAGAAATCCCCGTCGTCCACCAGACGCGCAATCACCACTTGGATATCGAGCGCCGTCTTGCTGTCCGGTGGCACGAGTTCGTTCATGCCGGGGTCGGGGGCCAGCGAGAGCGGGGTGTCGAGTTTGTGTGGCGGATCGAGGATGTTGTTCGAGGGGATGAACGAAAGGAGCTTCTTGACGAGGGCAATGGCATGCGCGTCGTCCTCGGCCACAAAGTGGATGTTGCCGCTGATGGTCGCATGGGCGGCGGCTCCGCCGACCTCGTCCATCGTGCAATTCTGCCCCGTGGCGGCCTTGATGACGTCGGGGCCGCATATGAACATGTTGGCGTTGCCCTTGACCATGATCAGGAAATCCATGAGGGCCGGCGAGTAGGCGGCGCCTCCGGCACACGGTCCGGCAATCACGGCGATCTGCGGAACCACGCCCGAAAGATACACGTTCTTGAAAAACACCTTGCCGTAACCGGACAGTGACTCGACCCCCTCCTGGATGCGCGCGCCACCCGAGTCATTGAACGCCACCACCGGCATGCCCGAACGCACGGCATACTCCATCGCATCGACGATCTTCTGCGCATGCACTCCCCCGAGAGACCCCCCGGCCACCGTGAAATCCTGGCTGAAAGACGCCACCGGGCGCCCGTCCACCAACCCCGTGCCCGTCACCACCGCATCGGCCGGCAGCTTCTTCTTCTCCATCCCGAAATTTTGGCACCCGTGCTCGGCATGCATCCCAAATTCAAGAAACGTCCCCGGCTGGAAAAGATTGTCCAGCCGGTCGCGGGCCGTCATGAGCCCCTTCTTGCGCCGGGTGGCAAGTTTTTCTTCACCGCCGCCGGCCAGAATGGCTTTGCGGCGCGCTTGGAGATCGTCGAGAAGGTCTTTGGAGATGGCCATGGAGTTTTTTTGCGGTTAGTGGGCGGTCGACCCGTCCTTGTTTTGACAGAATTCGGTGAGCACGCCCATCGTGCTCTTGGGATGCAGGAAGGCAACCAGCTTGCCCGCCGCCCCCTCAAATGGAACCTCGTGAATGAGCCGCACCCCCTGCCCCTTGGCCTTCGCAAGCTGCCCGTCAATCGCATTGGTGCGAAACGCAATATGATGGATCCCCTCCCCCCGGGCCTCAAGAAACTTCGCAATCGTGCTCTCCGGCCCGGTCGGCTCCAACAACTCCAGATGCACCCCGCCAACCTCCAAAAAAGCCGTCCGCACCTGCTGCGAGGCAACTTCCTCGATCTTTTCGCACTTCAGCCCGAGGGCCTTCTCGTAATACGGAAGCGCCGCCTCGATCGAACGAACGGCGATCCCCAAATGGTCGATCTGTTGAAGAGTGGGTTCCATGAGTTTTGCAAATATTAGGAAAACTTATATTTTGAAGACGGCAAGTCTTTTTTTTGCCGCCGGTGATTTTTTTGCGGCACCTTTTGAAATCTCAAATTTGAAATTTCAAATCCCCCGCGGTTTGGGGTGTAATGGGGGGCATGCATGTCAGGCAGAACATTTTGGAGGGGACGCGGGTCTATTTGTCGGGGCCGATGGATTTTGTGGGGTCGCGGGTGGTGGAGAAGTATCTTGGGTGGCGGGCGTTGTTGACACCGGTGCTGCGGGCACTCGGGGTGTCGGTGTTGGATCCATGGAACAAGCCGTCGGTGCGCGGGCACATGGAATACGGGCATGAGGGTGTTCTGCCGTCAAAGGCGGAGTATGAGGAAGATTTCTGGGTCAATCCGGCGACGCGGGCGCGGTTCGAGAGGGATTTTTGGGAGACCGTCCACATCGATTGCCGGATGACCGACGTGTCGGATTTTTTGATCTCCTTTGTGCCGACGAACATTTACAGTGTCGGGACGGTGCACGAAATTGTGCTGGCGCGCAGCCAGTTCAAGCCGGTGCTTTTTGTGAGTCCGCCGGTGAAGTATGAATTTTTTCCGGAGCTGGAGGGGTTGGATGCGGGGGTGAAGGATTCGTTGCGGTTTTATGGGTTGAAGGAGAATCCGCGTGGGATTCCGAGCCAGTGGTATGGGAACATTGTGGGCGGGCACAACATGTTTGACGGTTTCGGGTGGGAGGGGTTGCCGTTCAAGGATCCGGGGTTTTACGGGTCGTTGATTGATTCGGTCTTGGCCGGGGCGGAGCCGGAGGGCGGGGCGGAGCGGCGGATTTGGGAGGAGGTGTGCCGGTGGGTGCGTGGGTTTTCGGGATTGAGCGGGTTGAAGGGCGGCGTGCTGGATTACCTCGCGCCCGTAAACGACCACGAGCGCGCCCTGCTGGAGGCCGAAATGGATGCGCCACGGGAGAAGGACCGGCACTTCTTTTGGTACAACCGCCCCTACCGGCCCGCGCGCCCGATGCTCTACCAGCTCTTTTCGATTGCCAGCGGGCACATCCCGCCGCGAACCAATGTCGTCAACCGGATCGCTACCGACGGGATGGTCGAGCGGGTTTCTTACGATGCGGTCGATGACGACTGGCTGCTGATTTCGACGGAGTCTTCCGGGGGTTGACCCGCCGGCTTGCGGAGCAGCCAGTAAATTTCGCCCGGCCACCACGGAAAGAGCGCGCCCCAGAGGAGGTTGAACCGCATCCATGCGGGCGAATTTTCCAGCATGGAGCCTTTGCTGCGCAGGAAATATGCCCCGGCCAGAAATTCCGCGCGCAAGCCGCAAGCGGCCGCCATGCGCCTGATGCGGCCGGGGGAAAAGACACTCACGTGACCCATGGGGGCCGCGGTGCGCCGCACCCGCGCCTCCCGCGGTCCGGCAAGAAATCCGGGAAGAACCGGGAAGCCGCCGATGACACATCCTCCGGGACGGACCCGGCGCGCGATGCGTTTGAGGGCTTCTTCGGGCTTGAAGAGGTGCTCGAGGATGTGCAGGACAATGGCCGCATCGTATTCACGCCCGGGGTCAAAACCGGGATCTTCGACATCGGCCGCCACAACTTCCGAGTAGCCCGCCTTTTCGAGCTTCGCAGCCAGCACAACCGCATCAAAGGCGGTCCACCGCGCCACCGGCGGCGAATCCGGCGCCGAACGGTAAAATTCAAGCATTTGTCCCGTATGCACGCCGATCTCAGCCACTTCGAGCGGGTGACCCGCCGCCGCGTATTCCTCGCGCAGGAGGTGGTAGGTGAACCAGTAACGCAGGAGCCGGATCGGGTAGCGGACGGCTTTGGCCTCGGCAGGCATGCCGAAGCGTTTGGTGCGCACGGCCGGGTTGTCGGCAAGGAAGCCGGTTTCCCATGCAAGGTGTCGTGCGGGCATGGGCGGGCTCAGACGGCGGTTCCGTCGAGGATTTCGCGGATGTCGCCGGCGAGCCGGGTGCGGTCGGCTCCGGACATGCGGTCGATGAAGAGGATCCCCTGCACGTGGTCGAACTCGTGTTGGACGGCGCGCCCGAGCAGGCCTTCGGCGTCGAAGTCGACGGGAGCTCCCTCGAGGTCGGATGCGCGGATCCGCACGCGGGCGGGGCGGCGGATGTCGGCAAGCAAACCGGGAAAGCTCAGGCACCCCTCGACGTCGGTGTCGGGATCCCCGGAGGTTTCGATCTCCGGGTTGACCAGCACCATCGGCATGTGCGTGGACGGATCAACCGGTTTCCCCCCGATCCACATGCGGCTGGGCCTCTCCGATGCCCCGGAGACGTCCACCACAAAAAGCTGCACGGGCATGGCCACCTGCTGCGCGGCAAGCCCCACGCCCTGCGCGGCAGCCATGGTTTCGAGCATGTCGGCAGCGAGCTTGCGCACCGCGGCGTCGACCGTTTCGATCCGGCGGCCTTTTGCCCGCAGAGCCGGATGCCCGTAGGTCACGATCTCGAGAGTCATACACGTTTCATCGCTCCATAGAGACCCTCCGGCAAGTCCGAAGAAAAGAGGGTATTGCATCGGGCGGCCTGTGCGGTATGCTGCCCGCCCTATGATCAATCCAGAATTCCTCGTCCTGTCCTTTTCCGCGTTCCTTGCGCAGAGTGATCCTGCAACGCCCCAGCAGCCCAACATGCTCATGCAGATGTTTCCGCTGATCCTGATTTTTGTGCTCTTCTACTTTGTGCTCATCCGCCCGCAGCAGAAGCGCCAGAAGGAGCACCAGAAGCTGGTGGAAGCGCTCAAGACCGGCGACAAGGTCGTCACCAGCGCCGGCATCCACGGGATCATCGCCAACGTGAAAGACACCACGGTTATCGTAAAAGTCGCCGAGAACGTGAAGATCGAATTGGACCGCAGCGCCGTCGTCAAGGTCGAGAAATCCGCCGACACCCTTCCCAACCAATAGCCGCCGACAGGCGCGCCCCCGCCAAGTCCCGCTCAAGGAAAGATCCAACCCATGACTCCCGCCCTCACCTTCGCCAGCGGCATCGCCCTGATGATTCTGTTCGGCTGGTATTTCTTCACCGAGCAGGAGCGCCGCAAGCGGTGGCTGGGGCTGGTTCTGACGGTGTTCCTTGTCGCCTTCTGTCTGGATTCCTTGATTCCCCCGAAGGAGCGCATCCGCCTTGGTCTGGATCTGCGCGGGGGAACGTCGTTCCTCATGCGGCTCACGCCCCTCGAAGGCGAGCAAATTTCCAGCGACCTGCTCGACCAGGCGGTCGAGGTCATCCGCAAGCGTGTCGACACCTACGGCGTGAGCGAACCGGTGATCACCCCGCAGGGCCGCGACCGGGTTCTTGTCCAATTGCCGGGCCTTGACGCCGACCAGATCGCCAAGACGCAGGCCGAGCTCCAGCGGGTCGCCAAACTCGAATTCGCCTCGGTGGCGCCCGGCGGGGCCGAGCGGATCGCGCGCATCGAGGCCGGCGAGGAAATCATGCCGCCGGATTTCCGGATCCTCGCTTATGGCGACACGGTCGAGGGCAAGGAGGTCGAACGCAAAATCCTCGTCAAGCGGCGGCCGGAACTTTCCGGCGACCACGTCCGCCGGGCCTATGCGTATTTCGACCAGGCCGGTTGGGGGGTTTCGTTGAGTCTGGACGGTCCGGGCGCCAAACTCTTCGGCGACCTCACGAACGCACTCGCCCCGACCCGCGGGCAGATCGCCATCCTGCTCGATGGCGAGGTCCAGAGCGCCCCGCAGGTCAACGAGCCGAT
>CAZGNH010000257.1:0-4514 GCA_964527025.1 uncultured Chthoniobacterales bacterium
GCCACGTCACCCTCGAAATCTCAAACACAACCCCCCTGCCCGCAAAAATCTACGCCAACGAAGGCCTCGCCCAAGTCGTGTTTTTCCGCGCGACCGACGCCTGCCAGACCAGCTACGCCGACCGCCAGGGCAAATACATGGGCCAACGCGGCATCACGATCCCCAAAGCCTGATCCCGCCCCGCCCGCGGATTGTTACAAGTTCTTCACAATCTGTTCACAGGGATTGACACCACCCGTGTGCGGGTGGTAGCTTCCGCGCATTCGCACGGGGGCGCCTCCGGTGGGCGGCGGCGTCCGAAACGCGCGGAGGCGACTATGGAAGCAATATTGGAACAACCGGTGTTGGTGCTCAACCGCCTGTGGCAGGCGGTGAACACGTGTTCGGCGCGGCGCGCGTTCACGCTGCTGTACCAGGGCCATGCCCAGGTGGTTGCGCACGACGGGGCGAACACGTTTTTGACGCACGATTTCGAGAGCTGGCGGGATTTTTCGCGGATGTGTCCGGAGGATGAGATGGTGCGGACGATTTCGTTGTCGATCCGGATTCCGCGGGTCATTGTGCTGTTGTTGTTTGACCGGCTTCCGAAGAAGGAGGTGAAGTTCACGCGGCACAATGTGTTCGAGCGGGACCGGAACACGTGCCAGTATTGCGGGGTCGAGTTCGACCGTTCGGGGTTGAACCTTGACCACGTGCTTCCGCGGGAGCGCGGCGGCCAGACGACATGGGAAAACATCGTCTGCTCGTGCATCCCCTGCAACACGCGCAAGGGAAACCGCCTCCCGCAGGAGGCGGGCATGCGCCTTGTCCGCAAACCCAAGCGTCCGCGCTGGCGGCCGTTTGTGAACGTCTCGGTGTCGAACCACCCGCACGAAAGCTGGAAGCACTTCCTGGATCTGGCCTACTGGAACGTCGAACTGGGCGAGTCGTAACCCGGCAGGTAAAAGCCGTGATCTCCGGAAGCGGTCGCGACAAGCCCTTCGGCCAGCTCAGGGCCTTGAGCTTGTCGAAACGGCGCGACCCTCCATTGGAGGGCTCTGCTTGTCAGAGCCGGGGTTGGGGTTGTCACGACACATTTTATGGCCGGGCAGGAGCGCCGGAGGACGGGATTCAGCCGGTGGTGCGCAGGCCGCTGGCGATGGCATTGACCGAGAGGAGCACCCGGGGAAGGAGTCTTTCGGCGGCGGCGGGATCGGCGTCCCGCGCCTGGCGCCAGTTTGAGAGGAGGGAAATTTGGCGGATGTGGAGGACGCGCAGCGCGTGGGCTCGCAGGCCGAGGGTCTTGAACATGCGCGGACGGCGGGTGGCGATGCCCGCTCCGAACAAATCGGCGATGCGCTCCCCGGTCTTGTGGAATTCGTGCAGGATGGCTTCGAGGATGGCGGTGCGGGCGGCGGGGTCGGTGACGAGGCCGGCATAGAGGCCCATGATTTCCTCGTCGGCGCTGGCGAGGTTGGTTTCGACATTGGTGAAGAGGTAATAGGCGAAGGGGGTTTGGCGGATGTGTGCGCGCAGGGACTCCATGGCCGGCGGATCCTGGGCGGCGAGAGCTTCGAGGGCAGAGCCGACCCCATACCATCCTGGCAGGTAAAAGCGGCTTTGATTCCAGCTGAAGACCCATGGGATTGCCCGGAGGTCGTCGAGGGAGCGGCGGCCGGTTCTGCGCGCGGGGCGCGAGCCGATACTGCTGGTTTCGAGAGCATCGATCGGTGTCGCCCCGGAGTAAAAGGGCATGAAGTGATCGTCTTCGATGAGCCGCCGGTAGGCCTGCCGGCTGGAGGCCGCGAGGATTTCCCATGCCGGGTCGGATGTGTCGGGGGCGGGGATTCCGGTGTTTTCGCGGGCCGAGAGGCCGGTCACACCGGCCATGAGGAGTTCGAGGTTGTGGGTCGCGGTTTCGAGGTTCGAGTATTTTTGGGCGATGGTTTCGCCCTGTTCGGTAAGCCGCAGGTCACCGCGGATGGATCCCGCCGGGAGGGCTTCGAGGAACCGGTGGGTGGGGCCGGCTCCCCGGCTGATGGTTCCGCCGCGCCCGTGGAAGAAGCGGATGCGGGTTCCCCGTGCACGACCCGCCCGTGCAATGCGGTCCTGGGCGTTGTGGAGCGCCCACTGGCTGGCGAGGGTGCCGCAGTCTTTGTTGCTGTCGCTGTATCCGATCATGACCTGCTGGATGGGGAGGGTGTGCGGCAGGGAAAGGACGTTGGCACGGTCGGTCTGCTGGAAGCGGAGGCTGCGGCGGGTGACCGGATGGTCCAGAAAATCGCCGATCAACCCGGCGCTCGCCTCAAGATCCCCGAGGGTCTCGAACAACGGCACAACCGGCACCACACACGCGCCCCCCTCCTCTCCCCAACGCATCAAGCCCCCCTCGCGCGCCAGCAAATAAACCCCCAACAAATCGGACAAACGCCGCGTCATGCTCACAATCAACGACCCGATGCCCCCCCTGCCAAACGCCCGGATGTGGTCGCGCAATACCGCGTAACACCCGAGCACCGCACCGGCTTCGGCGCCGATCCCCGATGGAGATGGCAGCAGCGGCTCCGGCGACGCCAGCTCACGCTCGAGGAACCCGAGCCTGCGCTCTTCGGGCCAGTCAGGGTAGCCGGAATCCTCGCGGCCCGCCGCCGCAAGGATCTGCGCAATGGCAAGGTCGTGGAAGCGACTGTTCTGGCGGATATCGAGGGCCGCAAGGTGGAACCCGAAAACATCCAATGCGCGGCGAACGGGCCGGACGGCATGCCGCGCAAGGCGTCCGGCCCCGACCTCCTCGAGGGATCCGGCCAGCACCACAAGGCCGGCATCAAGCTCGCGCGGCGTGCGATACGCCGGACCCCCGTCGTCGCCCGCCGCGGGCAGCTTCGCACACAGCATCCCGACGTACTGCCGCCATGGCTCGTCGGAATAGCGCGCGGCCAGCCCGGCGGCGACGCGCGGGTTCTCCTCGGCCATGCGATGGAGCGCCCCGGTCAAAACCGCCGGCGGTGGCTGGAAGTTTCCCGAGAGCGGAAGGTCCCGCGCAAGGCGTTCGAGGTGCCGCCGGATGACACCCAGTCCCGCACGACGCATGGCCCCGAGGGTTTCGGCGGTCACACGGTCGGTCACCAGCGGGTGGCCGTCACGGTCGCCGCCGACCCAGCTTGAGAACCGCAGGCGGGGCCATGCGTGCGGGTCTTCGAGGCACGCACGGTCGAGGCCGGAAGCGTCCCATGCACGGCGCAGACGGTCGTCGAGTTCGGGCAGGACCTGTGGAAAGACTTCGGTGAGGTAGAAGAGGACACCCCGGTGCTCGGAGGCGACCGCCGGTTTCTCGAGGAGAATTTCTCCGCTGCGCCACAACCGTTCGATGGCGACCTTGATGTCCTCGATCACGGCTTCGCGCCGCACGGGGGTGAGGGCAGGGTTTTCCAGTGAGGAGAGCAGGGCATAGATGGCGCGGTGCTGTTCGAGCACGGAGGCGCGCTTGGCCTCGGTCGGGTGGGCGGTCAGGACGGGATCGACCCGGATTTCCGGAAGAGCTGCCGCGATATCGGCCGCGCCAAACCCCGCATCCACAAGGTGGCGCAATTGCTCATGCCAGCAGCCGGGCTCTGGGACGCCCTCCATCTCGCGCAGACGTCTCGTGCGCGCCGCCGTGTTCTCCTCGACCATGTTCAAGAGCTGGAAGGCAATCGAATATGCCTGCTCGAGGTTCGGCGGCAGGGACGCGGCATCCCGCTCCGCAATCCCCTCCTCCATCCACGGCAACAGCCGCGCCACGTCCCCCTCGCCGGCCCCCTCCAACACCCCGCGCAAACACCGCATGAGGGTTGCCAAATCCGCGTCGATCTTCCGGAACCCCGCGGCAATGTATTCGGAGGTCGTTTGCACCCGGCGCGCATTGTTGCTCATTCCTCCGGGATTGCAACCTGGCACGGGCGGGAATTTTTTTTTGTTCTGCCGGTTGCGGGGTGCCGGAATGCGGTTAGGTTGGGCATGCCATGAAAATCATCACCACCATCCTCGCTTCGATCGCCATCGCCACGGCCGCCACCGCCGCACCGGAAACCGGCAAGCCCGCGCCGGGCTTCACGCTCACCGACTGCTCCGGCAAAGAACACAGCCTCTCGGACTTCGCGGGCAAGGTCGTCGTTCTCGAATGGATCAACCACGGGTGTCCGTTTGTCGTCAAACACTACGCCTCGGGCAACATGCAGAAACTCCAGGCCGATGCCGCCGACAAGGGCGTCGTCTGGCTCTCGATCTGCTCGTCCGCTCCGGGCAAACAGGGCCACATGAGCGCCGCCGACGCCAACGCCAAATGTGACGAGGTCGGATCAAAGGCCGCCGCCTACCTCCTCGACGAGGACGGCACGGTCGGCAAACTCTACGGCGCCCGCACAACCCCCGAAATGTGTGTCATCGACAAGGAAGGGATCCTCGTCTACCACGGAGCCATTGACGACAAACCCTCGACGGACCAGGCGGATATCGCCGGGGCCACCAATTATGTGACCGCCGCCATCGCCGAGGTC
>CAZGNH010000258.1:0-2391 GCA_964527025.1 uncultured Chthoniobacterales bacterium
CAAAAAATTACACGCCGGATGGCGCCGAACTCCTCAGCCAGCCCGATCTCCTCGACTATTTCACCCGCCAGATGGACGGGCTGGGCAACCCGCGCCTGAAACGCGAAGCTCTCGTCAACCGGGTGCGCAAGCTCCTGCGCAGCCTCAAACCGATGATTGTCCGCGCCGATGCGGCCCCCCCCTCCAAGCAGAATGTCCAGAAAATCAACCGCCTGACCGGCGAAACGGTGCAAGCCATCACGACCGGGGAGGGGTGAGCCATGAAGCATTCCACCCGATGGATTGGCGTGGTTTTGGCCGCCGCCGCGACCGCGACACTTGCGCATGCAACGGTCGATGACGCCCTCTCCTTTGCCTACGAAGCGGCGTCGCCGTATGTGAAGGAAGGTTTTTCGGTGCGCGAGGATGCCTGGGGCGGGGATTTGGGGGTGAAGGACCAGAAGGCGGTCACGGCGCAGTTGTTTCGCGGCAACGAGTATTGGTTTTTGACCGGGACGGATGTCTCCGGGGCCATGGTCACGGTGAGTGTGTATGATTCCACGGGCAAGCTGGCGCAGAGCGAGGCGTGGCAGCGGGGAAGATTTTCCGGCGCGCGGGTTGTTCCGCAGCGCACGGGTTCGTTTTATGCGATCATCACCGTCCACAACTCCCCCCGGGAGAGGACTCCGTGGGCTCTTGTTTACGCATACCGGTAGCCGCGCATTGCCACACCCCTGTCTCCATGCCCGCAGCCTCTCCCGTTCCCGAAAGTCTGACGCTTGAATTCGGGAACGCCCGGGAGGCCTCGGCCCTCTACGGGGGCGACGAGAAGCTGCTGCGCGAGCTCGAGGGCCGCTTCGAGGTGCGGGTCACCGCCCGCGACGGGTGGTTGCGGCTCGATGGCCCGCCCGACGGGCTGCGCGCGGCCAAACGGACCTTCGAGCAGCTTGGCGAGGCGGTGAAGCGGGGCGTGCCCGTGCGCCGTCACGAATTCCGGTATGCGATGGAGGCGGCGGCCGGCGGGCGGGAAGCCGGCGATCTGACCAATCTGCTGGATTTGCGCATCCAGAGTTCGCCGCGCAAAGCGCCGATCGTCCCGAAAACCCGAGGCCAGCAGGAATACATCCGCGCCATCCAGCAACACGACATCGTCTTCGGCATCGGTCCCGCGGGCACCGGCAAGACCTACCTCGCCATGGCCATGGCCGTCGCCGCCCTCAAACAGGAAAAAGTCAGCCGCATCATCCTCACCCGCCCCGCCGTCGAAGCCGGCGAAGCCCTCGGGTTCCTGCCCGGCGACCTGCAGGAAAAAATTCTTCCCTATCTCAGGCCGCTTTACGATGCGCTCTACGACATGCTCGAAATCGAGGAAATCCAGAAATCGATGGACCGCGGGGTGATCGAAATTGCGCCGCTGGCCTACATGCGCGGGCGGACGCTCGCCCGCTCGTTCGTGATCCTCGACGAGGCACAGAACACCACCACCGAGCAAATGTTCATGTTTTTGACGCGCCTCGGGCGCGATTCAAAGTGCGTGGTGACCGGCGACCGCACGCAGATCGACCTGCCGCGCAACAAACGCAGCGGATTGATCGAGGCGGCGGAAGCCCTCCGCCACGTCGAAGGCATCGGGTTCCAAATGTTTGACGAATCCGACGTGGTGCGCCACCCTCTTGTACAGGCAATCATCACCGCCTACCGCGACCACCGCGGCCTGCAGGATTCCCGCATTTGACACTGCAACCCATGAAACCGTCCGCATTCCCATTCCCCGGCGCCCCGACCCGGCGCGCCGTTGGAAGATCCCTTTTCGCGACCTGCTGACATGTGGAATTTCCTCCATCGCCGGCGGCTTGTCGGACGGGGCATGGCGTGCGCCAAAAAGCGCCGGACGGTCTCCGAGCACCCGTTTGCGGCCGAGATCGAGCGCGGGTGGGCGGTCAAGGGGCTCATCCTGGCCCTTTTTGTCGCCGGTCTCGCCGTCCTCATTTTCACAGGCCAACAACCCGAGCCGGCAAAGAAATTCCTCCTCTGTCTGCTGATACTCGTGACGGCAGTCGCCCAGCTCTGGGTGAACCACCCCGACACCCTCGAACAAAACTCGCGCCTCGGTCTGGTTTTCGGCGTCCTGCTCACACAGCTTGCGGTCATCAAAATCATTTTGATGCAGGCGGCGGCGGGCACGTTGGATTTGCAGCTTGCGCCGTTGCTGGTGCCTTATGCCTTTGCCCCGCTGTTGCTTTCGGTTTTGCTGGGGCGGCACCACGGGCTGTTTGCGGCGGTGTTCGCCAGTTTGTGGGGGTCGCTTGTGATCGGGCCCATCGACGCGGTGTTTTTGGTTATTTCATTGATCACGGGATTTGTTGCGGTGTTTTTGACCTTGCAGGTGCGGAGGCGGGGGCGGTTGGTGCG
>CAZGNH010000259.1:0-11305 GCA_964527025.1 uncultured Chthoniobacterales bacterium
GTGAGACCATGAGAAAAGTGTGAGAAGGTAGGATTTGGTGTGAATTGGTTTGATGTGGCTTGATTTGAGGGACTTATGAGTTTACCAGACTTTTTGGAGGATTGGGCGAGATTTGGGGGCACTTGAAATGTTTGAAAAGGGTGGTTGGAAAAGGGTGGCGGATGGTGGGAAAAGGGTCGATGAAAATAGCGGACAGGGAAACGCCACTCGCCAAGAATTGCGGCGGGGCGTGGGGAGATAGGGTTAACGGGCGGCGCCGTTGGCGGCGTAGGCCATGAGGGCTTCTTCGATGAGAAGGGCTGCACGACCCGGCTCGGCGGATTGGAAGGATTCGAGACGGCGCTGGAGGTCGTCGGGTCCGGTGGAGTCGAGGATGATCTGACGGATGGGAGCGAGACGGCCGCGGAAGGCGCGCGCGAGATCCGCGGAGCCTTCGCGGGCGATGCTATCGAGAGCGGCATCCGCGCGGGCGAGCCTGGATGCGGGCAGGCTGGCGGACAGGATGGAGAATGCCTGCGGCAGGGTGAGTTGAGGATTGGCCGAAGCTGAGCGCTCGATGGGCAGGCCGATGCGGTCGGAGAGTGCGTCGAGGCCGGTGTCGGCGACACGCAGGCCGGCGGTGGAGATGCTGACGAGGAGCTCGCCGGTGGCTTTGGCTTCGCTGGCGGAGACGGATCCCCATGAGATTTTGGGGATGCCGGCATGGATGCCGTTGTAGGCCAGGAAGGGTTTGAAGACTTGGTCGCGAAGGGTTTCTCCGAGGATCTTGGCGTCGAACTTGCGGTAGTCGTCGCGGACTTCGGCGTGGGCCGAGGCGACGCCGGAGCCGAGGCCGGTGGATTGGGATTCGGCGGACAGGGTCTGGCCGACGATGAGTTTTGAGATTTCGCGGCGGCTGATGGTGTAGAAGAGTTCGAAAGCCTCGCCGGCGGACTGGGTGGAGGCTTGTTGGATGTCGACGCTGGTGTCTTCGGAGATGACGAGGCCGCCGATTTTTACGGCCAGGGAGAAGGCGCGTTCGAGCATGGATCGAGACTCGTCGTCTGCCTGGCTGTATTTACCGACGAGGAACGGTGAGCCGTAACGGTCGAGGTAGCGCGCCCACCAGTCACGGTCCATGGCACCAAGGAGCCACCAAAACAGGATGGAGCGCATGGGACCGCCCCAGTGGTCCGGGGTTGTGAGGAGGTGGTTGCGGTGGATGATGTAGCGCTCGGGATCCGGATCGTGGAAGGAGTGGATGGGACGCCCCGCGGAGTCTGTCTCGTGGATGCGGAGCCGCCGCGCCTGGAAGTCCAGGAGTTCATGGGGCACGGGGATGAGGGCGGCGAGGTGGAAGCCAGAGCCTGCGGGACGGTAGATTTTTTCGACGACGGACACGGGCCAGAGGACGGAGTCCATGAGGTGGGAGATGGCCAGGTTCCATCCGGGCACGGACTCGACCATGTGCTCGATGGTGGCGGCGGCTTCTTTGTCCTGGGGTCGATTTTTGTCGGCTGGAAGAATGGAAAAGGTGTCTCCGATGATGGCGAGCTTGCGTTTGCCGAACTCGGATTGGACGTGGTTGTCGGCGAGGACGGTATCGCGGTAGATGGCGAAGAGCTGGCGGACGTCGCCGGACTCCGCGGAGCGCATGGCGGTGTGGAGGCCTGTGACGTCGAGGGAGGATGCGGCGAATGGCTCGGCGTGCGCGGAGTCCCACCGTGTGATGGATCGTGTGGGAACCAATGAGCGCAGGTAGTCGCGGACGCGGCGTTGGATGGAATCAAACATTGATTTGCGGGGCTTTATTGAACATGCGGGCGAAGGGGTTGAGCGAATGGCGGTGCGCGGGCTGTGTCATTGTGCCGACCGCGGCGGCGGCGGCGGCGGCAGGGCCGCCGGGGCCTGCGATGGCATGGATGGAGAGTTTGACGGCATCGAATGCGTCGGCGTGGCCGCCGTCGGGCGCAAGGTCGGCGGTGAACGAGCCGCGGTCGCGTTTGACCAGGCGAAAGTCGTCGGCGACCCATGACTCAGGAGGCAGGGCGAGGCGGCCATCGTCAATGGGGTTGACGAGGAGATTTCCGAGGTAGGCTTTGAGGCTCATCTTTTCGCCGAGGTATTCGATGGATTCCGATGAGACGATGAGGTCGGAGTGAACGAGGGCACCGAGGCGGCGTTTGAGGTTGGTGGCGAAGAAGCGCTCGGAGGTGGCGTCGATGCAGAGCTTGCGGGGTCGTCGAGGGGCGATGGCCATGATTTGGCCGAGGAGGAGTTGGAAGGTGATTTCTGGGTCGGCGGTTTTCCAGCGGATGAGGAGGCGGACGTGGTGGGTGGAGCCGACGAGCTCGGTGATGGCGAGAGCGGAGGGGTTGGATTTTTCCTGTTGGGTTGTGGCGCCATTCAGGCGGGGGCCGATGTTGCTGTGATCGGTGGGGATCCAGCGCGGGAACTGGATGGACGGCAGCGGGATGGCGCGGCGTTTTTTCACAGGGTGATTTCCTCGGAGATGTTGAGGGCGGCGCAGTCGGCGGCGCGACCGAGCTCCATGGCGCGGGCGAGAGAAGCCAGGGAAACGGCGGAGGCCCCGCCGGTGATGAAGCGGAGGGCGAAGTTGCGGTCCCATGCGGTTTTGTCGAAGGCGCGGGCGCGGTGTTCGTCGGGGGAGATCGCTTCGCGGGTTTTGTCGTCGAACATGGGGATGCCAGCGGCGAAGGCATCCCATGCGTCCACGCGGTGGACATCGTAGCCGGCGCGCGAGACATACCAGTTGCCGGCGGCGGAGACTGGGAACTCGTCCTGGGGTGGAAGGAAGAGTTCCCATGAGTAGTGGGAATCGTCCGGCGGAGGGGTTGTGATCATGAGCAGGCGGAATTGTGGATTGCTGCTCATGAATGGGAGGACAGCTTCGAGGACGTCTTTGAAGTCGGGCATGCGGCCGACCTCGTCCATCCAGATGTCGCCGGTCCATCCGACGGCGGTGTCGGGGTTGGGTGCGACGACGACGGAGCGGGAATATGTGGTGCGGTCGTGCCAGATGCGGGTTTCGAGGCGCTGGTGCTCGAAGAGATCGCAGATGGCATCGAGGTCGAGGAGCGTGCCTTTGTCATTGTCGGCGGAGGTGGTGAGCTGAGAGCCGCCGGCCTTGGCCGCGTCGCGGAAGGCGGCGAGGACGATGGACCAGATGAGGGCTTCCTTGCGGACGAACTCCTGGCCGAGGGAGATGGATGCCGAGACGAAGACCGAGAGGAGGCCGCGGATGGCCATCATGCGGCGCAAAGCCTTTGCGGCGGCGTGGAAGGATTTGCCTGCCTGGCGGCGCCAGAGCCAGAAGGCGATGCCGCGCTCGTCGTCCCAGAATGGATCGATGGCGTAGGGGCGGAGTTTGATGATGGGGTCGCGAGACATGGGGTGGGTTGCCCGCGCGGGACGAGTTCACCGAAGAAGACGGCAGCGCTCGTTGGGGCCAAATCGCCGCCCGCGCGGGCAGAGTGGGGTCAGGTTGGTTTGTCTCCGAACATGAGTTGGATGAGTTGAGCGGCTTTGTCGCCGGCGTCGGCTCTGGATTCCGCGATTTGGCGGGCCTGTTGGTCGGCATACCATTTGAGGAAGAGCTCGGCGGTCTGGCGTTGGAATCGGGCTTCGGCGAGGGCGAGCTCGCGGTCCTTTTGTGCGAGGCGGGCTTGTTGGGTGCGGGCCTGAGTGGCGGAGGCCTCCGAGGAGCGCAGCGCAGCCAGGGCCGACACGTAGCGCCCGAGCTGGTCGGCTGGCAGGGATTCGATGAGCTCGAGGATGCGCCCGCCGGCGATGGCGGCGGCCCCTTCGGTGACAGAGCCGCCGGCCTTGGCGAGATCCATGGCGTAGGAGGAGAGGATCTTGAGATTTTCGACGCGGTCGCGGCGGGAGAGCCAATCTTGATAGCCACCTTGGCGCCATTCGGAGAGGTTTTGAGGCGAGATTGGTTCTTCGCCGAAATGCTGATCGAGGACGGCGAGGACATCGGCCAGCGAATGGAGCCATGCGAGGATCGTGCGCGCGGGCTGCCCGTCGTGGAGGCGGCGGTTGACCTCTTCGCGGATCGTGGCCGGGAGGCGGGCGATCTTGCCGGTGCGGGCGTTGTTGCATGAGTCACTCATCCGGACCATGAGGCGTTGCCCGACGGGCGGGTATCAATGTGGACGAAGGAGTTGTATTTGCCGAGGCCTCCCGACCATGCGCCATCGTCGCGCATCTCGAGCAGGGCGGCATGGATGCGTGACGGGCGGACATGATCGGAGCGGACATCGCAGGCGCGGAATTGGACGTGTTGGGAATTGCGCGCTCCTCCGATGGCGCGATTGTAGGGAGGGCAGCGGTAGATCGAGACCAGGAGGAGGGGTTTGCCCAGGATGGCGCGCAGCGCGTCGAGCGCGCGCAGGGTGGGGATGATGTTGGGCCAGAGTTGGCGCGGCGGATCCGTGTTGATGCGCAGGAGAGCGTCGCGCGCGCCGCGGAAGAGGACTTCCTTGGCGGAGAAATGGCGGATGCCTTCGGCGTCGAGCAGTTTTTGGAGTTGGTCGGCGGTTGTCATGGTGAGTCAGGGGTTGATGGCAGCGGCGGCAGCCGGGACCAAGGGAGCGATGACGCCGGCGGCTGTAGCAGTGACCGCAGTTGTTTTGACCTCGCCGCCGATTTTGGCGGCACCCTCGAGGATGGTTTTGAGGACGTTTGAGTGATTCATGCGGGCGGTGATGGGGGTGCGGCGGGTGCCGACCTGCTCACCCTTCTTATTGAGGATGGGCTCCTCGATGAATTGACCGGCGTAGCCCGCGGGCTGAGTGATGCTGAAGTGGTGCCCGTATCCGGAATAGGAGATTTCGCCGCCGTCCATGTCGGCATTGAGGGCGAGGACGGGGATGGGCACCGAGATCGAGGAGCCGTCCGGGCGGGTGATTTGGCCCGGGGTGTAGAATCGGGTGCCCGAGGCGCAGCCCGAGAGGAGGGAGGCGATGATGAGGAGGGAGGCGAGAGATTTCATGGGTGGATGCGTTCTGCGACGGTGAGGTTGTGGAAAGTTTGCTCCCAGTGGGCGGGCGCAAACCATTCGACGTGGCCGAAGGGATTGCGCCAGATGCAGGTGACTTGGTCGGCGACGCTGTCGCAGAGGTTGTGCGGGCCATCCGCGCCGAGCGTGCCGTAGCCCAGGGGCCAGCCGAGCCAGCGCGCGACCGAGTTGATGACCGAGTCGCCCTTGCTGAGGTAGAGGTGGATGTGGCCGATCTTTCCGCGGGAGAGGGCTGCGCCCATGCCGTTTTGCTCGAAATCCGGATTGATGGGAGCGGCCAAGAGGTGGATCGAGTGGATGATGGCCGGAGTGATGGGGATGGCGCGGCGGACGATTTCGCAACCATTCGAGTGGGCGACGACGACGGGCTCGAATCCGGACCGCCAGTAGCGGGTGATGAGCCGGGCGACGTAGCGGGCGCGCTCGGCCATGCGCGCGCCTCGGGTGACGGCGGTCGTCCAGTAGCGGAACTCGTCGGCGGCGGCATGGGTGCGCATGAGGATGTCGGTGGTCATTCGGGGAGCCCAGTTGCGCCAGTCGCTGGGATTTGAGTGGATCCCCGGCAGGAGGATGTAGGCGCGTCGTGGGTCCATGGCGTGGTGGCCTGTGGGCCGGATCAGGAAGAGGCTTTGGGCTCGCGGAGTTTTTTCTCGATGAACGACCATCCGATACCGATGACAAAAAGGGCGGCGGCGATGCCGACCTCCGTGAGGTTTTCGATGGTGCCGTCCGTGAGGCCGGGCAAGCCGCGCGCGGCGAGGAATCCGGCGAAGGTGGTGAGGCCGTGGCGGATGGCAGCGGCGGCCCATGGGAGGATGAGTTGTGTCATGGTGTGTTTATCGTGGGTGGTGGGTTTGCCGGCGGCGACGCGGCGGAGCGCGAAGCCCAGGCGGATTTTGGAGATGAGATTCACGGATTGCGTTCGTGGTGGAGCACGCCGGCGGCGGTGGCTTTGTAGACGCGGGACGAGCCGAGGGGCTCGGTGATCGCCTCGATGAGCGAGAGGCCGCGCAGGACGTCGAGCGCGCCGAGGATTTCATCCTTGGCGAAATCGAACCCTTCGCGGTTCACGCCGTTGCGGATGGCCGCCGGCGTGTGAGCCAGGAGGCTGCGGTCGCAGAGAAAGCGCAGGGTTTCGCGGCGGGCGGATTCGTTGCGTTGAGGGTCGGGCATGGTGTGCTATTGTGAGTTTTCGAGTTTGCCCTCGACGCGCCCGAGGGAGCGGCGGATCTCCGAGAGGCCCTGGT
This sequence comes from uncultured Chthoniobacterales bacterium, assembly GCA_964527025.1. Taxonomy (GTDB): domain Bacteria; phylum Verrucomicrobiota; class Verrucomicrobiia; order Chthoniobacterales; family Terrimicrobiaceae; genus CAZGNH01. Next base: position 6,274 of record CAZGNH010000259.1, read on the forward strand.
CCAGAGTCGCGCGCACCTCGCTGATGCGTGTGTCGAGTTTTCCGATGGACTCGCGGCGGTCGGCTTGCGCGCCGCTGATCTGGTTCGAGAGGCGGTCTTCGGCGGCGGCCAGCTCGCTCTTGAGGGCGAACGTGGCGGCGGCCTCGCGCCGAACGGCGGCGATCTCCTGCTCGATGCTGGGCTTGCGGCGCACGCGGTCCCAGATCGCCGTGATGAGATTCAGAAGGACCAGCAGACTGGTGATGCCGGCCAGCAGGATCAGCAGGGAAATTTCTTGGTCGGAGGGATTGTAGGCGATGGAGGCGCAGAAAAACATGTCCGGCTGACCCTGCCTGACATGGGCGCTGCCCTCAAATCGCTGTGCGCGGGATGCGAGGGGCTACTAAAGGGTTTGCAATTCCTCCAACGTGGCAGACTGAATCTCCGGCCCTCCGTTGATTGAAAACCGGCACCCTTTTATACTGAAATCCCCATGCCACGCTCTGGGTCCAACGAACGAATCCAGATACACCACTGTTCCGCCCCCCACGGGGATGGATAAATCGAACTTCTCTTTTGTGACCACTTCCCCAACCCCGACATTGAAGAGCCCGATTTCTATACAACCGGAAAACGGCGCGCGGCTCCGGTTCTTGACTCGGAAAAAATACCGGAACATCTCGCTTTTTCCAAAAAGGCCTTTGGTCTCGACCAGCTTGAGCGCGATATTTTCAACGATTAAATGGTTGTCGGTTGGCTGCATTTCGCTGGCTTCTTTCTCCCAAGTCTCCCGATGTTCTTTTGTGTAGTGGTATTTGGCCAAGAGGGATTCGGGGAGATTTTCAACCGGGACGCGAGCGACACCACTCTCGTGAGCAATGCTGAACGAGACGGGGTTTGAGTCACTGATGATTGCGCTTTTGAGGACAGTTCCGTCTCGCAGCGTGATGTCGGTTTGGCAAACGGCTGGTTCCACCGCCATCGCAGCCCAAGCGAACAGAGCAATGAGCGCAGCGGCTTTCCCTCTTTTTTTTGCACTTCCCCGTGCAGATGTGAAGGTGGATTTCTTTTTTTGGGTGATTGGAGCGTTGTTGTCGCCACCCACGGCGATGTAATTGCCCGGCTGTTCAGCCACGACGGTGAAGGACTGCCCTCCCCTCAGCAATTCCTTCTTGAGTGCATGCACGATAAATTCGCTGCGTTTCATTCCGAGCTCGCCGGCTCTGCGGTCCACGGCGGACAGAAAATCCGGCTGGGCAGAAAACGAGCAGGGAATCCGAGCCATGGCGGAAGCGTAATAAAAATTATTTTTGCAACAAGCATTTTTTCTGTTGACACTCGTAATAAATTTTAATAATTCCACCTACACAGGCCAAATCCATCCAGTGAAAACCGTTAAAATGAAGCGCCAAAAAAAGACAGCGGTCACCGTGTCGTTTCGATGCCCGGAAGACATTTATCGGGCCGCCGAAGCCCGCACGCTGGCCGACGACATTGATTTTTCAAAGCTGCTCCGCCGTGCGTTAAAGCGCGAACTCGCCTCCGCCTCACAATGACCATCAAAGGCATCGACCACACGATTGCTGGCGCTAGCTGCATTGCTGCGGCCATCCATGCGTGTGAGTCGAGCCCGGTGCAAGATTTGCGAGAGGCCACCGATTTGCGGCGCAGCTACCACCTCCTTGCCGAGCGCATCGCGGCCGAGGCCGTCCGGCAATTTCGCGCCAAGCGCGGCGCGCCGGAGATTCCCCCCATCCACTTCGACCCAGTCCAACCATGAAAAACAAAACCTGCTCGATAGAACTGATCCAATGGCACAGCCTTGTGCGCAATCTTCCGCGATGGCCCGATGGCAGTCCCGAGATGGCGGCCTTGGCCGGGGACATTGCCGGGCGGGGGATAGACCAGCCGTTGATCGTGACCGAGACGGACGCAGGCGGGAAGACCCCCGGCTACTACTACCTCCTCGATGGGAGGCACCGCATGTTGGCTGCGCGGCAGGCCGGGATCGAGGAGGTGCCGGTGATTGTGAGGCCCGAGGAGGATGCGGTGGGGATCGTGATCGGCAGCCTTGTCCAGCGCCGCCACTATAACAAGGGCGCCCTGGCCTACTTGTGCTACCCGGTGCTCGCGGCGGCGGCAGAGATCGGCGTCCGCAACCGGGCATCACACCTCATGCAAGGGACAAAGCGCCCAAAGTCGACTGAATCGACTTACGGGGATTTGGAGGATGTCTGCGCCCGGTGCGGCTTCGGTCGCGACCTCTATTTTCAAGCCCGCAAGGTCCACGAAGTGTTCGAGCGGCGGCCCGATTTGCGGGAGGAATACGAGGCGAGGATCCTGAGCGGGGAGATCGGGCTTGGGGCGTGCGTGGCCGGGTTGGCCGGCAAAGAGAGCACCGAGGGCGCCCCCCGGCAGGACCGCGGCCCCGAGCAACTGCTATTCGCCGCCTTCGAAGCGTTATCCACGCGATTCAGCCGGTGGGACCGGCTTGAGGGCTCGACCAGACGCGCGGTGGCCGACCGGGCCGTCGAGACAGTCCTTGGGCTGCCCGAAGAAGTCCAGAGGGGCATTTTCCGCGCCCTCCAAGCCGCCGCGAAGCGATGATTTATACCCCACCACGAAGCGAGACGAAGCTGCCGCCCTGCCCGACAGGAGATGGACGGGATCCCCAATCTGGGTGGCAGCAGATCGAAAGAAGCATCCATCCCCTCCCGGGAGCCGAAGGGCTTCCGGGAGCCGCCGGGGAGGCGGCAGAAGACTTTGATCCGGCGGCGGCAAATGCGACAGCATGGGCGGGAGACGCCGCCGGATCACCCATTATCGAGCCCTACACGCCGACGGCGACGGCCATCGAGCGCGAAGATGCCGTGAGGCGCGTGCGCGGCCTGATGGCAGGGCGGGGCTTGCGCGTCTCGGCGGCCTGCCGCGAGGCGGGAGTCAAGAGGACGAGCTTCGACCGTTGGGCGGCCCGCTACGACGCCGGAGGCATCGAGGCCCTCGATGACAATTTTGCCAACTGCGGGCGGCGCCCCATGGCCGTGCTCGATGAGGCAGAGACCCGGCTGGCCCGGCAGCTCTACGTGCAGACCGGCAGCGCGACGGCCGCGCTGCGCACACTGGCCAGCCGGCCCGACTGCCGGGCCGAGGTGGCCGAGGCGATCCTCAAGCGCCGGCGCAGCAAGCACACCCTCACGCCCACCTTGCGCGGGCAGCTCACCGCCGTGCCGCAGGCCGTGCGCGACTGGCACAAGAGCCCGACGCGCGTGCGCCGCGAGGCCTTCATCAACCCGCGCACCCTCACCTACATCTCGGGCGACGGGACCGAGCGGCGAATCGAGCCCGGAGACCTCGCCGAGCGCGACGACATGAGCAACAACTTCCTCTTCTGGATCGAGTGGCCGTGGGGCGGCGACCCATGCTCCGACAAATACGGCGTGCGCATCGCGCGCGGGCAGAACCTCCTGCACATAGACGTCGGCAGCCTCCGTTTCCTCTCGATGCTCATGCTCGTGAGGCTGCGAGACAGCTACCGCGCCGACGACATCTGGCAATGGGTCGGCCAGGGCTACCGCGACCTCGGCATGCCGCGGATCGGCGAGAGGTGGGAGCGGGGCATCTGGCAGGCCCACCAGCTCCACGGCGCGCCCATCGAAGCCGGCCACACCAGCCAGGACGCGCGCCTCGGCGGCATCGCGGCCCTCGGGCGGCGCATCATCACCAGCCAGAGCCCCACTACCAAAATCATTGAGAACCGTTTCCGCTACCTCCAGCGCGTCTGCAACGACATCCCCGGCCAGATCGGCGCCACCCGTGGCGAGATCGAGAGCGTCAACAAACTGTGGACCGCCTGCCGCGCGGGCCGCCGGGATCCCCGCGACCATTTCCTGCCTTACGAAGACATCGTCGCCCGGCTCGAGGCCAAGCTCCAGTGGTGCAACTCCGAGCCCGTCGAGGGCAGCATCTACCGCGGCATCCCCAACGAGGTGTGGCTGCGCGAGGGCGGCGACGCGCGCATGACCCGCCTGCGGCCCGACCAGGCATATCTCTTCTGCCGCGACCGCAGCATCGTGACCGTCACCAAGGGCCATGCACTCGTGCGCGCCACCGCGCCCGACGGGCGCCGCCAGGCATGGTATTTCCACCACCCCGAATTGTGGCGGCACGACGGCCAGCGCGTGGCCCTCTATTTCGACAAATACGCACCTGCCGGCGGCGCCTACCTCGTGCATGCCGACGGCCCGCGCGCCAACCAGGCAATCGGCCCCGCCGAGCTCGTCGAAGGCTGCCCGCAATTTGCCATGGGCCTCGATACAGAAGGCGACGCCGGAGCCCGCGCAGTCGCAGCCACCGGGCGACGGGCCGACTTCACGCGCGCCGTGCGCGCCGAATACCGCGCCCTCGGTCTGCGCCACACCATTGCACGCGGCAGCTACACCTCCGACGGCGGAGGCCGCGCCACCCGCGCCGAACGCCCCGCGCCCGAGGCCGCCGCCCACCGCGAGCCGGCCCGCCGCAAAGCCCCCGAGCCCGACATCGATCCCGACGAACTCGACCGCCTCGAACGCGAGGCCGTCGCACGAGGAGACATCATCTTGGCGTAGCGACCCCGCCGCGCCCCCAAAAAAAACCAAAAAAAAGAAGACCATGAACATCCTACCAGCCATTGCCCGATGGAGAGCCCGGCGGGCCACCACCGCCGCGCGCAACTCCGCCCGCGCCCTGCGCGACCACCAACGCCTCGTCCACGCCCACATCACCCAGCGACTCACCCGCGCCCGCGGCCTGCGCATCTGGGCCGCATGGCAAGCCGCCGGCCATCACGCCGCCTGCCCGCCCCCGCAGCAGGCCCCGCAGGCCGCGCCCACAGACGGGGCCGCCACCGGCAGACTCCGCGAACTGCTCGCGACCATCCCGCGGCCTGTGCGCCGCTCCGCCGCATGACACACCACACCGCGGCAGGCACACGGCATCACAACGGCACCGCCGACACGCTCATGCCCGACTACGACACCCGCGCCTGTCTGGCGCTGGGCCTGAGCGTTTACCGCTT
>CAZGNH010000260.1:0-2975 GCA_964527025.1 uncultured Chthoniobacterales bacterium
CCCAGCACTTCCCCGACTCGCCCAACCACCCGCACTTCCCGTCAACCATTCTCCGCCCCGGCGAGGTCTTCCAATCGGCCACCGAGTTCCGCTTCCCCCCGGCCGCCTGACCGCCTCCCCCATCTCCGCCCAGGACAGCTTCAACCTCGGCATCCTCAACCACCTCGTCCCCGCCGCCAACATCGAAGTCTTTGTCCAAAAACTCGCCGCCTCCATCCTCGCCAATTCCCCCATGGCCGTCCGCGCCCTCAAACGCCAGTTCCAGCTCCTCTCGGGCGGCAGCCCGCTCCCCGCCGAAGTCTTCGAACACATCCAATCCATCCGCCGCGAAGTCTACGACAGCGCCGACTACGCCGAGGGGATCCGATCGTTCAAGGAAAAGCGGGCCCCGCGCTTCCAGGGCAAGTAACCAACCCGGCCCCCACAGCCACAACGCCCGCCCAGCCTATTGACGCGAATAACGATCCGCGCTATCGTGATTCGATGCAATTGTCGAGGAAGACCGACTACGCGTTGAGGGCGTTGTTTACATTGGCGGAGAATTGCGGGGGGCGTCCGATCCCGATTATCGAGTTGGCGAGGCGCAATGGGATTCCGAAGCGGTTTTTGGAGCACATCATGCTTGAGATGAAGGCGCGCGGGTGGGTTGGGAGCATGGCTGGGAAGCGGGGCGGGTATGTGTTGCGCCGGGATCCGGCGCGGCTGACCCTGGGGGAGGTGGTGCGGTATTTTGACGGGTATTTGGCGCCGGTGGGGTGTGTCTCGGCGAGCGACTACCGGGCGTGCACACAGGAGGGGGTTTGTCGGTTCCGTCGGGTGATGCTGGAGGCGCGGAATTTGGTGGCGCGTTTGATGGATGCGGCGACGCTGGCGGAGGTTTTGCGCGGCGAGCCGGTGACGCGCCGTGAGGTTTTGTGCGGGTTGGATGGCGGGGGGATTTGACCGGCGCGACACCATTTGACCGCGGGGCGTGAGGCAGGTAAGCTCACCGGCTCCTTGAATGAGCAAATATAAAGAAACACTGAATTTGCCGAAAACGGATTTTCCGATGAAGGCGGGGTTGGCGCAGCGCGAGCCGGTGATGCTGCGGCGCTGGGAAGAGGGGGGTCTGTACGCGCGGATCCAGGAGGCGCGGGCGGGGTGTCCGCTTTTTGTGATGCACGACGGCCCGCCCTTTGCGAACGGGGACGTGCACATGGGCACGGCGCTGAACAAGATTCTGAAGGATGTGGTGGTCAAGAGCCGCACGATGGCGGGTTTCCGGGCGCCGTTTGTTCCGGGCTGGGATTGTCACGGTCTGCCGATTGAGTTCAAGGTGGTGCGGGAGCATGCGGGGATTCCGCCGCTCGAGGTGCGGCGGCTTTCCGAGCAGTGCGCGCGCGAGTACATCGGTGTGCAGCGCACCCAGTTCCGGCGTCTGGGGGTTTTTGCCGACTGGGAGAATCCGTATTTGACGCTGGATCCTTCCTATGAGGCCGAGGTGGTGCGCGGCTTTGCCGCGTTCCTCGAGGCGGGGCTTGTCTATCGGAGCAAGAAGCCGGTGCATTGGAGCACGGGAGCGCAGACGGCCCTCGCCGAGGCGGAGGTCGAATACATGGACAAGACCTCTCCGGCCGTCACGGTGAAATTCCCCCTGTGCGGGGACGCGTTCGGGGGCGGCGCGGCCATCCTGATTTGGACGACGACTCCCTGGACACTGCCCGCGAATCTGGCCGTCGCGGTGCATCCCGACCACCAGTATGTGCTGGCGGAGATCGCGGAGATCGGGAAGGTTGTCGTGGCGGAGGCTTTGCTCGGGGCGGTGGCCGGGGAGGCGGCGGCGCGGGTGATCGAACACTTTCCGGGCAGGTCCCTTGAGGGAATGAAGGCGCGCCACCCGTTCCTCGATCGCGAAGCTGTCGTTCTGGCAGCCGATTTTGTGACCCTTGACACGGGCACGGGCTGCGTCCACATCGCGCCGGGGCACGGAGACGACGACTATCTCCTGGGCCTGCGCCACGGGCTCGAACTCCTCTCGCCGGTTGATGACCGCGGGTGCTTCACGCACGCGTGCGGCGTGCCCGGTCTTGTCGGGATGAATGTGTTCAAGGCCAACGGACGCATCGTGGAAATCCTCCGGGAGTCCGGGGCACTGGTTGATGTTGCCGATCACCACCACTCGTATCCGCATTGCTGGCGCTCGAAGACCCCGGTCATTTTCCGCGCCATCGAACAATTTTTCATCAAGATCGACGGGTTGCGCGGGCAGGCGCTCGAGGCCATCGAGGCGACGCGCTGGATTCCGGCATGGGGGCACACGCGCATCCGCGACACGGTGCAAAGCCGCGTGGACTGGTGCATATCGCGCCAGCGCGCATGGGGGATTCCCCTGCCGGTTTTCTACGATGCGGACGGGCAGCCGCTGCTTGACGCGGCCGTCGCCCGCAAGGTGGCCGATGTGTTCGCGGCATCGGGAACCAATGCATGGTTCGAAAAATCCGACGCCGAGTGGCGGGAACTGCTCGGCCTGCCGGAGGGGACCTCCCGCCGCAACGACACGCTCGATGTCTGGATCGACTCGGGCATGAGCCACCGCGCCGTCCTGAAAACGCACCCGGCCCTCGCCTTTCCCGCCGACCTCTACCTCGAGGCAACCGACCAGCACCGCGGGTGGTTTCAAAGTTCGCTGCTCACCTCGGTCGCCCTCAACGGGTCCGCCCCCTACAAAGCCGTCCTCACCCACGGGTTTGTCGTCGATGTCGATACACGCAAAAAAATCTCGAAGTCGGCGCAGGGGGGCTACAAAAAGCCGATGACCTCCGACCACTTCGTGAACACGCACGGAGCCGACATCGTGCGCCTGTGGGTCGCCAGCGTCGACCACACGAACGACGTCCCGTTCTCGGAGGAAATCTTCGAGCGCCTTGCCGACAGCTACCGCCGCATCCGCAACACCCTGCGCATCCTGCTCGCCAACGGAGGCCCGCGCGATCCGG
>CAZGNH010000261.1:0-2719 GCA_964527025.1 uncultured Chthoniobacterales bacterium
GGCTCTCCCTCCCCCGCCGGCTCGCTTTGCCCTGGTCTCCCTCTCAAATCTCAAATTTGAAATCTCAAATTTGAAATGGATTCCCCGTCGTCAGACCGCTTTCTCTCCCGTCTCGTCGGTCCGGATGCGGATCGCCTCCTCGACCGGCGACACAAAGACCTTGCCGTCACCGATTTTTCCGGTCTTGGCCGCCTTGACGATCGCGCCGAGTGCGCCTTCAAGCATCGCGTCGGTTACCACGACCTCGATCTTGATTTTGGGAAGAAAATCGACCGTGTATTCACTGCCCCGGTAGATCTCCGTGTGCCCCTTCTGGCGCCCGAACCCCTTGACCTCGCTGACCGTCATGCCCTCGATCCCGAGATCGGCCAGCGCGTCTTTGACTTCCTCCAATTTGAAGGGTTTGATGATTGCTTCGAGTTTTTTCATTGCTCTGGTTTTCTTGGTTGGTTGGTTGGTTGTTATTTGTTTGCCACGAAGTTCGGGTAGGCCTCCTGGCCGTGTTCTCCGATGTCGAGGCCTTCTTCTTCTTCCTCGGGGCTGACGCGGATTCCCGCGACGGCTTTGATGGCACCGAAGATAACCAGCGAGGCCAGGAATGCGAATCCGCAAACCGAGAGGGTGCCGACAAGCTGGGTCAGGAAACTCAGATCTTCATTGCCTCCATTGAAGAACCCGATGCCGACGGCAAGGGTTCCCCAAATACCGCAGACACCATGCACGGAAATGGCACCGACCGGATCGTCAATTTTCACTTTGTCGAAGAACAGGATGGACCCGACGACGAGCACGCCGGCGATCAGGCCGATGAGGACCGAGCCGAGGATGGTCACGCTGTCTGCACCGGCGGTGATTCCGACGAGACCCGCGAGGATGCCGTTGAGAGCCATCGAGAGGTCGGGCTTTTTGATGAAGGTCCACGAGGTGAAGATCGATGCCAGCCCTCCGGCGGCGGCGGCCACCGCGGTCGTCACGAAGACGAACGAGACCGACTCGGGATTGGCGCTGAGGACCGAGCCCCCGTTGAAACCAAACCACCCGAAGAACAGCAGGAAGACGCCAATGGTCGCCAGCGGCATGCTGTGGCCCAGAATCGGGCGGATTTTTCCATCGATATACTTGCCTTTGCGCGGCCCGAGAAGGAGCACCGCAGCCAGCGCCGCAAAGCCGCCGAACCCGTGCACCAGCGACGATCCCGCGAAGTCATAAAAGCCCATCGCGTCCAGCCAGCCGGCCCCCCATTTCCATCCGCCGGTGATCGGGTAAATGAACATCACCAGCAGGGTGCCGCCCAGCATGAAGGCCGGCAGCTTGATTCGCTCGGCCACCGCGCCCGAGACGATCGTGGCTGCTGTCGCGGCAAACATTGCCTGGAAGATGAAATCGGTCCACCCGGTCATGCAAAGGGCCGTTCCCCCGTAGGAAAAGTCCGTGTTGCCGTAGTCGGCCATGGTGACCGGCGACCCAAGGGAGAAGATGCCATTCCAGTCAACCCCCATGTCGCCCGGATACATCGCATTGAATCCATACACGAGGTAGGTGATGATGCCCATGCAGATGATGAACACATTTTTGAACAAAATGTTGGTTGTGTTCTTTGACTGCGTGAGCCCCGATTCGAGTGTCGCGAAGCCGAGGTGCATCATAAACACCAGCGCGGCGGCGAGCAAAACCCACAGGTTGCTCAGAGCGAAGAAGCTGAATGTCTCCCCGTATTTTTCGACAAGGGCGAGATAGTCCTCGTCGGGTTCGGCCGGGGTGGCGGCTTCCTCGACAGCCGCGGATGTTTCGACGACGGCTTCGCCGGTCTGGGCCGAAGCCACGTCCGGCACGCCGATGGCGAAGACCGCTGCCATAAGCAGCATAAGAATGGAGTGATGTTTGAACATGGTAGTTTTTATGGGTTGTGGTTGTTTTGTTTGGTTTTGTCCCGCCGGTTCCGTGGGGATCCTGCGGTGCCTTGAGCTCAAAGCAGGATGCGTGCCAACCCGTGTCGGGGAGGCACCACGGGCTTTGCGCCATGCCCGGGCGCGCGCCGGAGTGCGCGGTATTCCGGCCTGCGTATGGTGGGTGGCGCCCGCTGGATTTTACCGCGGTCGTGCGAGGTAAAACCCGGCCGACTCGATTTCGATCCATGCGGTGCGGGGGTCGACGGTGATTTCGATGCGGCTGGTTGTGGCGTCGGGGGGGATGGTGAAGGCGAAGAAGTCGGGGCTGGTTTTGGGGAAAAGGTAGGGGCGGAAGGAGAGCATGGTGGGCCGGCGGCTGCCGGTGGTTTCAAAGGCGATCAGGATGCGGGCGGGTTCGGTGCGGTTGGAACTCTGGCGCAGGGCGACAAAGACGGTTGCGCCGCGGAGGGATTCCGGAACGGGCGCGGGTCCGCTCTGCCAACGGCGCGGGGCGGGCGGGAATTCCCATCCACACGGAAAGGAGGTTGCGGGAATCGGAAGCACAGCCGGCCCCGCAACGGATTCCAACGGGCTGTCGCCCTCGCAGCGCTCGAGAAAAAGAAAATCGGGAACGTCGTTTTTCAGGACGGCCAGGGCCGGACGCCACCCGTCCAGAGGCGGCACAAGGTAGGGGGCAAGCTCCTCGAGGCGTTCCTGCGCGCCGGTTTCGGCGCGTTTGCGGTTCGAGAGCCATGCATGTTTGCGGATGAGCCAGATGCCGTCGGCCCCGCGGGTTGCCGCTTGAACTTCGTCGGAGGGTTCGAGGATGT
>CAZGNH010000262.1:0-3636 GCA_964527025.1 uncultured Chthoniobacterales bacterium
TTCGGGGCGGATGCGTGAAAGTTTCTGGGCAGCCTCGGTGCGGAGGCCGCGGATGCCGTCATATTCGATGCCGGCGGGGATCGGGCGGTGTTCGAGGGTGGAGATTTTTTGGATGCGGGCGTTTTCGCGTTCGATGTATCCCTCGTATTGGAGGTCGGTTTGGAGGATTTCCCAGACGCCGGCGGGGGCGGCGCGCAGGAATGCGTCCGGGAGGCGGGTTGTGGAATTTTCCGAACGTTTGAGCCAGAGCGCGAGGGGGATGTCGTCGAGGCGTTCGCGGGCGGCGATCGATCGGGCGCATTCGAGGGCGGCGAGTTTTTCGCGGACCCGGGCGCTGCGGACCGGGCAGGCGAGGCCGAGTTCGGCTGCGCGGGGGGTCAGGCGAATATCGGCAGTATCCTGGCGCAGGACGAGGCGGTGTTCGGCGCGGCTGGTGAACATGCGGTAGGGCTCCGGCGTGCCGCGGGTGACAAGGTCGTCGACGAGCACCCCCATGTAGGCTTCGTGGCGTCCGAGCACAAGGGGCGGGCGCCCGGAGAGTGCGAGTGCGGCATTTGCGCCTGCGAGGAGTCCCTGTGCGGCGGCTTCTTCGTAGCCCGAGGTGCCGTTGATCTGGCCCGCGAAGAAGAGGCCGGCGAGGCGTTTGGTTTCCATGGTGGTTTTGAGCTGCGTGGGAGGGCAGTAGTCGTATTCGACCGCGTAGCCGGGCCGGAGGATTTCACAATTCTCCAGACCGGGAATGCTCCGCAGGAAGCGGTATTGCACCTCGAAGGGAAGGCTCGTTGAAACCCCGTTCACGTAAATCTCGTCCGTGTGGCGACCCTCGGGTTCGAGGAAAACCTGATGCGAGGATTTCTCCGCAAACTTGACGACCTTGTCTTCGATGCTCGGGCAATAGCGCGGGCCGGTGCTATCGATGACCCCGGCGTACAGGGGGGATTGTTCGAGGTTTGCGCGGATGATGTCGTGGGTGCGTGCGACCGTGTTTGTGATCCAGCAGGGGATTTGGCGCGCGTGGAATGCGCCGTCGCTCCATGTGTTGAGGGTGAAGATATCGTCCTTGCGGGGTTCGAGCGTGTCGTGCAGGAAGCTGAAGAGCGGGGGCGGGTCGTCGCCTTCCTGGCGCTGACACTTCGAGAAGTCGATGCTGCGGGCGAGCAGGCGGGCGGGGGTGCCGGTCTTGAAGCGTCCGACCTCGAAGCCAAGCTCCCGGAGGCAGTCGCTGAAGGTCGATGCGGTGTCTCCCATGCGTCCGCCGGTTTCGTTGCGGAGTCCGACGTGCAGGAGACCGCGCATGAAGGTTCCGGTTGTGATAATGACCGCCCTGCCGGAAAAGCGCAGGCCGAGGCTGGTTTCGACCCCGCACGCGCACCCGTCCCGGACGATGAGGCGGGTGACATTGCCCTGCCGCAGGTCGATGCCCTCCGCGCGTTCAAGAAGCGCCTTGGCACGGAACTGATAGGCTTTTTTGTCGCACTGTGCGCGGGGGGCGCGGACGCTGGGTCCCTTGCGCGCGTTGAGCATGCGGAACTGGATGCCGGTGGCGTCGGTGTTGAGCCCCATGGCACCGCCCATGGCGTCAATTTCGCGGGCGATGTTCCCCTTGGCGAGGCCGCCGATGGCCGGGTTGCACGACATCTGGGCGACTGTGTCGGCATTCTGCGTGAGCACGAGGGTCACGCACCCGAGGCGTGCGGCGGCAAGGGCCGCCTCGATCCCCGCATGCCCCGCCCCCACCACAATCACATCGTAGGGCTTCGGATAATCGAAGGTGCTCATCGGCTCACTGCCCGCCCAGTTCGGATGCCGTCTTGAAATGCATCTTGGCGACACCGGCCAGTGCCTCCCTCCCATGCGCGGCAAGGACCGCTGCCGCCGCCGCCTTGACCTGCTCCGAAGCCCCCCGCGGAAGCGGCATCCCCAGCCGCCGCGACGCATCATCGAGCCAATCAATGAACCGCTCGCGCGCAAGAATCGAGGCCGCCGCAACCGCATGGTCGGACTCCGCTTTGGTGCGCTGGTCGAGCCGGATTTTTTTTCCGGCCGCCATAAGAGCCCGCTCAAGCACCCGCACGTCCGCAAATTTGTCGGAGAGCGCCCTCGGGCAGCCGGGCTGAAGGCGGCAGAGGTCCTCGATCGCGCGCGCGTGGCCCCATGCCAGCATCCGGTTCACGTTGCCCATTTTGTCGAAGAGGGGGTTGTAGCGGGCGGGGCTGATGCAGACGACCACGTGGGGTGCTTTGGTTTTACGAATCGAAGCGGCAAGCTCGCGGATTTTTTTGTCGGAGGTGATGCGTTTGCTGTCGGCGATGCCCGCGTCGCGGAAGGCCCGTGCAAGGTCGCCGTCCACATAGACTCCGGCAATGACAAGAGGGCCGAGGAAGTCGCCCTTGCCGCTTTCGTCGATTCCGAAATGCGGCTCGAAGCGCTCCGGGTGGTGGACCTCCTCGTATCCGAACCGTGCCTCGCCAAGGATTTCCGGTTCAAGGGTGAAGGTCACAAAGTCGGCCAACCCCTTGCCTTGGATGACCGCCTTGGGGCCCTTTTCATAGACGGCCACGGTCAGCTTCGATTTCTTTCCAAAGCAGAGCATGTAGGGCCGGCTTTCGATGGCAAACCCCTCGCGGTCGAGCAGGCGGCAAAGATTCGCAGCCTGTTCAGGGGTCAGGGGCGTTGTATAGACACTGGGTTGATTCACGGCTCCATGACTTCAAGCACCTCTTGCGCCCGTGCGCTACGGAAAAAACTCCATGCATGGTTCCGCCGCCACGGACGCGGACTTCCGTGGCGGACGTCCCCGACCCCCTACGCAGTGGCGGTTTCAGAGGTCATGCTCCAACAAACCACCGTCGCGGCGGTCATCCCCCGCTTCGAAAAATGGATGCGCCGCTTCCCGACCGTGCGCGTACTGGCCGCCGCCGGAGAGACCGAGGTGCTCAAGCACTGGCAGGGCCTCGGATACTACCGCCGCGCACGCGACCTGCACCGCACCGCCTCGATCATTGTCACAAAATACGCGGGGCGTTTCCCCCGCGATCCGGTAACCCTGCGCAGCCTCCCCGGCTTTGGACAATACACCGCCGCCGCCCTCCAGGCCTTCGCATGGGACCGCCCCGTGACGGTCATTGATGCAAACATCGCCCGGGTCCTCGCCAGAATCGAAAACCTCAAGGCGCCAATTGACAAGGCTCCCGGCCGAAAGGCCCTCGAAGAAATCGCGGAAAAACTTGCGCCCGGCGGCGGACGCGGCGGACGCATCCACACGTCGGCCCTCATGGATCTGGGAGCCACGATCTGCACGGCCCGCGCGCCATCCTGCCCGCGCTGCCCGGTCCGCCAGTTTTGCAAGGCCACCAACCCGGCATCCCTGCCACGAAAAGCAGCCCGGTCCGCCGCGACACCCATCGAAGAAACCCGCGCATGGGTCATGCGTGGCGGGCGCATCGGTCTCGTGCCCTCCCCCGGACCCCGCTGGCGGGGACTGTGGGTGTTTCCCATGGCCCCGGCCATAACGGAAAAGCCCCCCCTTCATGTGGAAACCCACACGGTCACCCGCTTCCGCATCCGCATGGCCCTCGTCAAAGCCGGCTCCCCGCCGCCGGGCACGCGCTTTTTCTCCCCCGACGACCTCCCCCC
>CAZGNH010000263.1:0-7593 GCA_964527025.1 uncultured Chthoniobacterales bacterium
TGTCCTTGAGCCCCGCCTCAGCCCCCGTGGGGATGCGGGCGGGAGCAGCACCCATCGAGTGGCACATCCGTGGTCTTGCCATTCGGGTGGACAAGCCCGGTCGTGAGCAAATGGTTTTCCAGTTCCCCGCCGCTGATGTCGGCGAGCATGGCACCGTTGACGACGACGCAGGGGGAGAGCGGTTGGCCGCTGCGCTGTTCCATTTCGAGACGGAATTCCGGGTTCTGGATGATGTCTTTTTCCGTGTAGGAGAGGTCGTATTTGTCGAGTACGGCGCGGACCCCGGTGCTCCATCCGCAGCGGGTTTTCAGGTAGGCGGTGATTTCTGGCATGGCGTTTGTTGTGGGAACATCCCGATCTCCGGGACCGGCGCAAGAAGTATTTATTATTTCTTTTCCTTTTTGGACGATTCGCCCGGGCGGTATTCCTCCTCGGCGAATTGAAAGGCCTGGGCCAGACCGACCATATCCTCGCCCGGACGCAGGGTGTCCATGGCCTCCGCCTCGCGGCGCAGCTCCTCCTCGCCATAATTGGCCGCCTTGATCGAAAGACCGAGACGCCGCTCGATCTTGTCGATTTTAATAACCCGCGCCTCGACCTCCTGGCCGGCTTTCAGAACATCCTTGACCCTTTCGACCCGGTCCTCGCTGATCTGCGAGATGTGAACCAAGCCGTCGATGTCGTCGGAAAGCTGGATGAATGCCCCGAAGTTGGTCAGCTTGCTGACGGTGCCCTTGACGAGGTCGCCAATGTGGAAGCGCGTGTCGATTTCCTTCCACGGGTCGGTCTCGAGCTGTTTGACTCCGAGGCTGATGCGCTGGTTGGCCTTGTCGATGTCGATGACAACCGCCTCGATTTCGTCGCCCTTCTTGAGGACTTCGCTCGGGTGGTTGATTTTGCGCGTCCAGGAGAGATCCGAGACGTGCACCATGCCGTCGATACCCTCTTCGAGTTCGACGAACGCGCCGTAGGCGGTCATGTTGCGGACCTTGCCCTTGACCTGCTTGCCGATCATGTAGCGGACTTCGATTTCGTCCCATGGATTGGCTTCGAGCTGGCGGACGCCAAGGGAGATTTTCAGTTCTTCCTTGTTGATGCCCAGGACGATGGCCTCGACTTCCTGGCCGAGGGTGAGCACATCCGAGGGGCGCGCGATGCGTTTGGTCCAGGACAGCTCCGAAACGTGGATGAGGCCTTCGACCCCCTCCTCGATCTGCACAAAGGCTCCGTAGGGCATCAGATTGGTGACCTTGCCCTTGATGGTCGCACCAACCGGAAAACGATCCTCGATGCGGTCCCAGGGATTTGCCTGCATTTGCTTGAGCCCGAGAGAAACGCGCTCGCGGTCTTTGTTGATCTCCAGAATTTGCACCTCCATTTCCTGGCCGACCTTGAGCATCTCGCTGGGATGGGTCAGGCGCACCCACGACATGTCGGTCACGTGCAGGAGGCCGTCGATGCCGTCCAAATCCACAAACGCCCCGAAGTCGGTGATGTTTTTGACAATGCCCGTCACCCGGTCGCCCGCCTTGGCGGCATCGAGGAATTTCTGGCGCTTCTCGGCGCGCTCCTGCTCGATGATCTCGCGGCGGCTGAGAACGACATTTTTCCGGTCGTCGTTGATTTTGACGATGCGGAAGTCGTAGGTGTTTCCGACGAACTGCGTGAGATCCTTGGGGGGGACGATGTCGATTTGGGATGCGGGCAGGAAGGCTTCGACCCCGACATTGACGGTCAGGCCCCCCTTCACGACGGCTTTCACCTTGCCCTTGATGAGTCCCTCCTCCTTGAAAACCGCGTAAATTTTTTCCCAATTCTGGCGGGCGGCGGCTTTCTCCTTCGAGAGCACGACCATGCCCTCGTCGTTCTCCAGGCGCTCGAGAAGCACCTCGATTTCGTCGCCGACCTCGACTTCGGACGGGTCGTCGAACTCGCTGGCGGGGATGACTCCCTCGCTCTTGTATCCAATATCGACAAGAAACTCCCTGGGTCTGATGAGAAGAATGTGTCCTTTGATGATGCTGCCCTCGCGATAATTCTTGACCGAATTCGCGATGAGTTCCTGCATGTCTGCTGCCATGGTGGCGGGTTGATGGGTTGAGGTTTGTGTTTGTTGGCCCACAGCACGTTTTTTCGTGCGGCGGGGCTTCGGAGTATGACCGGGAATTCCATTGCCGGAATGCGCGGGGTTTGTCCGTATATGAGGTTTTCCCGGAATTTGCAATTGAAAAATATCCGAATTTTACATTCCGGTTGACGCGCTGCGGTACGCATGGGAAGATTTACCTCTACTGCAGGGGAGCCCGTCGAGGGCTGAGAGTTTGGATGCGCCACGGCGATTCCGGAGACCCTTGGAACCTGATCCGGCCCATACCGGCGTAGGGAGCGCACATGAAACTTGTTTTTTCAAACCCGGCCCGGCGACGGCGGACTTCCCGCCGGCCTTCCCGCACCACGGCCGCGCCACGCGCCGCCGACAACCCGAAACATCCATGAAAACCCAACAGCCGGGTTCCCCCGGTCCCCGTCCCAACAGCTCCCGTGTCTATGTGAACGGCACCCTGCACGACTCGGTGCGCGTCCCCATGCGCCAGATTGCCCTCGCCCCGACCCGGAACGCCGACGGCGTGCTTGAACCCAACGAACCGGTGAGGGTTTACGATACCTCCGGCCCGTGGGGTGACCCGGCGTTCCGTGGCCGGGTCGGGGAGGGGTTGCCTGCCCTGCGCGCGGAGTGGATTCGTGCGCGCGGGGATTGCGCCGCCCGCGGGGAACCGGGTGCGTCCGGTGGAAAGAAGCGGACCGTCCTGCGCGGCACGGGAGTGCATCCGGTGACCCAGTTGTGGTATGCGCGGCAGGGGATCGTGACCCCCGAGATGGAGTTTGTGGCCATCCGCGAGAACATGAGGGCGGCGGGGATGCGCGTGCGCGCCGCGGAAGATCCCGGAGACGACCCTTGCCTGCGGCATGCGGGCAGCGAATCGCCGGACGCGTTCACCCCCTCGGTTTTCCGCCGCTTTCCCCAGCGCATCCCGGAGGAAATCACCCCCGCTTTCGTCCGCGATGAAGTCGCCGCCGGACGCGCCATCATCCCGGCCAATATCAACCACCCGGAGCTTGAACCCATGGCCATCGGGCGCAACTTCCTTGTCAAAATCAACGCCAACATCGGCAACAGCGCCCTGGCTTCCTCCATCGAAGAGGAAGTGGAAAAAATGCGCCGGGCCACGCACTGGGGCGCCGACACCGTGATGGATCTCTCCACCGGCGCCAATATCCACGCCACCCGCGAGTGGATCCTGCGCCACGCCCCCGTGCCCGTCGGCACCGTCCCGATCTACCAGGCCCTCGAAAAGGCCGGCGGCGAACCCGGCGACCTCACATGGGAAATTTTCCGCGACACCCTGCTCGAACAGGCGGCCCAGGGGGTCGATTACTTCACCATCCATGCAGGGGTGCTCCTGCGGTTCATTCCGCTGACGGCGCGGCGCATGACCGGCATTGTTTCGCGCGGAGGCAGCATCATGGCCAAGTGGTGCCTCACCCACCACCGCGAGAACTTCCTCTACACCCACTGGGACGACATCTGTGCGATCTGCGCCGACCACGACATCGCTTTTTCGATCGGCGACGGGCTCCGCCCGGGCGCGGTCGCCGACGCCAACGACCCGGCGCAATTTGCCGAACTCGAGGTGCAGGGCGAGCTCACACGCCGCGCATGGCGGCACGGAGTGCAGGTCATGAACGAGGGCCCCGGCCACATCCCCATGCACATGATCGAGGAAAACATGCACCGCCAACTCGAGTGGTGCGACGAAGCTCCGTTTTACACCCTCGGGCCGCTCGTGACCGACATCGCTCCCGGCTACGACCACATCACCAGCGCCATTGGCGCGGCCCTTATCGGGTGGTACGGGTGCGCCATGCTTTGCTACGTGACCCCCAAGGAACACCTTGGCCTGCCCGACCGCAACGACGTCCGCCAGGGGGTCATCGCATACAAAATCGCCGCCCATGCCGCCGACCTCGCCAAGGGACACCCCGGTGCCCAATACCGCGACAACGCCCTCAGCAAAGCCCGCTTCGAATTCCGCTGGGAGGACCAATTCAACCTCGGCCTCGATCCCGAAGCCGCGCGTGCCTTCCACGATGAAACCCTGCCGCGCGAAGGCGCCAAAGCCGCCCACTTCTGCTCGATGTGCGGCCCGCGCTTCTGCTCGATGAAAATCACCGACGATGTCCGGAAATACGCCGCCGCACAGGGCCTCGCCGAATCCGCCGCCCTCGAAAAGGGCTTGCAGGAAAAAGCCCGCGCCTTCCGCGATGCCGGACAATAGACGGGCCGTCAGACCGCGGGTTGCCCGGCACCGATGGATGACGGGGGGATGAGCGGGGGACGGCTGGTGAGGCGGTCGATGAGTTTTTGGTAATTCTCCTGTCCGCGGAGGATGTCGATTTCGACGCGGAGGTAGTAGATGGGGATTTCGGGGTCGAGAATGCGCGGGATGCGGACGGCGTCTTTTTCGGTGGTGATGATGGCGTCGAGGGAGCGTTTGGCGCAACGGCGGATGAAGAGTTCGATTTCGTGGTTCGAGTACCGGTGGTGGTCGGTGTAGGTTTTCGAGATGCCGATGCGGGCGCCGAGGCCGGTGAGGGCGTCTTCGAAGCTTTGGGGCACGGCGATGCCCGAGAGGGCGCCGATTTTGAGGCCCTCGAGGAGCGCGAGGGGTTCGATTTCACCGGTCATGAAGTTGCGCAGGTGAACGGGTTTGTGGCGGCACTCGATAATGTCGGCGGTGCGGTTGAAGCGGCGGATTTGCGCGATGAGGTCCGTGTTGCCGGAGTCGTCGCATTTCGTGATGAAGATGTGGGTGGCGCGGCGGAGATTTTCCGGCGGTTCGCGGAGGGTGCCGCGCGGGAGGAGGAACCCGTTGCCGAAGGGAGCCTGGCGGTCGATGAGGGCGATTTCGATGCCGTGGCGCATGCGCTGGTATTGGTAGCCGTCGTCGAGCAGGATGGCATCGCTGCCGAAATGGCGGACGGCATGGTGGCCGCTTTTGACGCGGTCGCGGTCCACGAGGACGACGACGCCGCGCAGGTTGTTGGCGAGCATGAAGGGTTCGTCGCCGGCGGAGCGGGAGTCCAGGAGGATCGAGACGCCGTCGGAGACGATGCGGGGGGCGAAGAGGCCGTGTTGTTTGGCGGCGCGGCTCCAGAGACGCAGCAGGAGGGGGCGGGGGACGCTTTTGTAGCCGCGGCTCAGGACGGCGACCCTGCGCCCTCCGTCGTGCAGGGCCCGTGCCAGCATTTCGACCACCGGCGTCTTGCCCGTGCCCCCGACGGTCAGGTTCCCGATGCTGATCACAAGGCATCCCATCGACTCGGGCTTGAGCACGCGGGTGCGGTAGAGCCGCAGACGCAGCTGCACAATTGGCAGGTACAGCATCGAAAGGCCGTGCAGAATCCAGCGCAGGATCCCGGCGCGTTTGCCGTAGCGGCGTCCGAGGATGACGTCGATTGCGAAGGATTCGAGGCCTTCGAGCCAGCGTCTCACTTTTTGGGGATGATGCGGACGCCGGAGTTGTCTGCGCGGGCTGTGACGACGCTGGCGTGTTGGAGGCCGCAGGCGGAGAGCATGGCGGCGGCGACATTTTCGGGGGGGCCGAGGGTCGCGCAGGCAACCGACGATCCGGATCCGCTCAGCCACCCGCCGAGCGCGCCGGCCCCGACGCCGGCGTCGACCACGTCGTGCAGGAACGGCACGAGTTTGAGGCGCGATGGCTGGTGGAGCCGGTCCCCGAACGCGCCTTTGAGGCAGGAATAATTGCGGCTGGCAAAGGCGCCGGCGATGGCGGCGGCCCTCGCGGCATTTTCGGTGGCGTCGGCAAAGGCAACTTTGGCGGGAAGGATTTTGCGTGCGCGGGGCGTGGGGATTTCGAAGCCGGGGATGAGCAGGACGAATTCGAGGCACGGGTCGACCCGGTAGCGTTGGAGTGCGCATCCGCGCGCGGCGATGGTGAATCCCCCGAAGGCGGCGGGGGCTGCGTTGTCCGGGTGCCCCTCAAGCTCCGCGCAGCAATGGAAAACCTCCTCGCGTGTCAACGGTCCGCCCGCAAGGTCGTTGAGGCCATGCAGGATGCCGAGCCGCACGGTCACACTGCTGCCCAGCCCGCGCGAACGCGGAACTTCCCCCGAGATGCTCCATGCGAACCGGAACGGCTTGCTCCCGGAGGCCTTGAAAAAGGCTTCGGCCGCCTCATCGGCCATGGCGTCGGGCGGCCCGGCTTTGGTTCCGGAGGCAGCCCGCGAAACAATGATCCGGTTGTAGAGCCGCAGGGCGATTCCCATGCAGTCGTAGCCGGGGCCGAGGTTGGCGGTTGTCGCGGGAACTTGGATGGTGACGGAAGGCATGGGCACAGGCTGCACGAAAGCGGGCGGCGCATCAAGGATTGGCGGAGTCAAAGGCAATATTGTTGCGGCGGCACCATGCGCGGGCCATTTCGTTGCCCTTCCGCGCCGACTCGACATACCACTCGCGGGCACCCGACGGATCGGGGTCGCCGACCAATCCGCCCTCGAGGGCCACCGCAAAAAAATACATGCTGATTGCATCTCCGCCCCCGGCCCCTTCTTTCCAGAGGGCAAACGCCTTGGCGGGATCTTTTTCCGTGCCCCAGCCGTTCACGTACATGACGCCGAGGTTGGCCTGTCCTGTGAGGGAGCCCATGGCGGCGGCCTGTTCAAAGAGGCGGAAGGCTGCTTCAAGGTCGGGTTCCATGGTGCCGGGGATGCCGTGGCGTGTGAGGTCGCCGAGCATGACGAGGGCGGCGGGGTGGTTGAAGGCGGCGGCGACGCGGAGGAGTTCCAGGGCTTCGGCGGGGTTGGGGGGCGTGCCTTTGCCGGAGAGCAGGGCATCGGCGAGGGAGACCATGGCATCGGTGTCGCCGCCGGCGGCACCCTGCTTGAACCAGCCGACGGCGGCATGGAAGTCGGGTCCTTCGCCGCCGACTCCATTGGCGAGCATCAGGCCGGCCTGGGTCATGGCTTCGGTCTGTCCGTTGGTTGCGGCGGCGGTGAACCAGCGCAGCGCTTCGGCGGGCTCGGAGGCCCGCAGGTGCTCGCCGAGCAGCATCTGTGCGGAGATCACGTCGCGCTCCGCCGCCATTTCAAGCGCCGCACGCAGGGCCGCAAATTTTCCGGCATCCATGCGGAAGGCATCCGACCTTGCCAGAGCCGCCAGCATTTCCATCTGGTCCCTTGCGGGCTGCGGGTCGCGGGCGGAGTCGCAGGCACGCGCATAGGCCTCAAGGGCTCCTGCGATGTCGTCGCGCCGTTTGAGGGTTTCGGCTTCCTCCATGAGTGCGACCGCGGGGTCGGGGGGTGGGGGAGGTGCCGGTGCGGGCGGTGTCGCGGCGACCCCGCCCGCAGGTTCCGGCGCGGGGGTTTCAACCGCTGGTGCGGTGTGCCGCAGGTACAAAAAACCGGCAAGGATCCCGAGCCCCAGAAGCGCCACGAACGCGACGAGGACGGGCCACGGAGATTTCCCGCGCCTGTGTGTGCGCCGCGGGCCCGAAGCGGGGAGACGGGGGATTT
>CAZGNH010000264.1:0-8292 GCA_964527025.1 uncultured Chthoniobacterales bacterium
GCTCGAACTCATCCAAAACACGATCATGCCCATGAAGCAGCGCTTCGATTGGGGGCCCAACATCCCATACCTCATCACCGGCGCCCTCAACGCCCACCCCCGCAACGCCATGGCCTTCTGCGAATCTCCCGAGAGCTGCGACATCGTCTCCTTCTACGACAAGATGCTCAGCGAAGGGTAAAGCAACCCGGGCAAGACCCCAAGGCAGGGACGAGCGGCACGCCTGCCCGGGTTTGTCCAAGGAGCGGACGAGCGAGGCCGCTCGTCCCTGTCAAAAATACGGCTCACCGAATTTCCTCCCGCGTCAGGATGTCCGGCCTTGCTCCGGCTTGAGTGAATATCCGAGCAGGCTTTGGCGGGCCGACGGCGTGCGGACGGCCTTGGCGATCGAGGCGGGATCGCCTGCGATGTGAACGGTGTTTTTGGCCCGTGTGACGGCGGTGTAAAGGAGCTCGCGTGTGGCCAGCGGGCTTTCCTCGCGCGGGAGGACGACGAGCACGTCGTCGTATTCGCTTCCCTGCGAGCGGTGGATCGTGATGGCCCACGCGGGGCTGAAGTCGGGCAACCGGGCGACGGCGAATTCTTTGAGCGACCCGCTTCCGGACGGGAACCATGCGGAGGGGGGGGTGCCTTCCGGGGAGTGGATGATGCCGACCGAGCCATTGCGCAGGCCGGTTTCGGGGTCGTTGCGGTTGATGATGACCGGGCGGTTGATGGCATCCGGGCGGTCGAGGAAGAATTCATCGATGGAGTTTCCGAGGGCGCGGGAGCCGGTCGGGTATTCCCTGTGGGCCGAGAGGATGCAGATTTTCCCGAGGGCCTCGAGGGCGGCCTGCGGGGTGGGGGCGGTGGCGACATTTTCCAGAGCGGCGAGGGTGGACGGTGGAAAGTTCCCGCAGGTCATTTGTGGACCGGGGCTTCCCAGCCACGAGAGGCCGCCGGGGGCGGCGGGATCTTGTTTGGATTCGAGGAGGGATGTGGCGGCGGGGGCGTCCGATTGCTCGAGGGCGGCGACAAAGGCGAGGAGATCCGGGCGGTGGTTGAAGCGCCGGGATTGGGTGAGGTGGACATGCGCATTGCGGAGGGCGGGGAAGTCGGCGGCGGCCTTCACAATTTCGGAAAAGACGCTGCCCCTGCCGACACTCTCGAGCTGATTCGGGTCGCCGAGGAGGATCAATTTTGCGCCGTCCGGCAGGGATTCGAGCACCGCATGCCAGAGGAGCACATCGATCATCGAGCACTCGTCCACGATCAGGGCGCCGCAGGCAATGGCCCGTCGGGGTGCGCGGGTCTGTCCGGGGCGGACGCCGAGCAACTTGTGGAGTGTCGAGCTGGATTCCGCGACGCGCGCGAGGGTCTCCGCGTGCCCGCGCAGGGGTGCGGGCAGCGAGGCCAGCGATTCGGTGACGGCGGCTTTCATGCGGTCGGCGGCCTTGCCTGTGGGAGCGGCGAGGCGGATGTTGTGGGTTCCGGCGGCCACGAGCGCGGCGAGGATGCGGGCGAGGGTGTAGGTTTTTCCGGTGCCGGGACCTCCGGTGATGATGGCGAGCTTGCGGGTGGTTGCGACCTGTGCCGCCCGGGTCTGGAGGTCGTCGGCATCGGGAAACAGACGTTTTGCGAGGGGCTGTTCCGGCGGGTTGCCTTCGGGTGCTGCGGCCATGGCAAGCAGGCGCGCGGCGATGGCGGTTTCGGTTTGGTAGAGCCACCGGGATTGGAGGTGGGTGCTGCCATCAAGCAGGACAAGCGGGGATTCCCCCTCCGGCCCCGAGGCGGCATTCCCCCAATCGGCAACCGGAGCATCGAGTTTGCATGCGGTGCCACCCCCGGCCTCTTCCCGCAGCAGAGCCTCGACGGCCGGGACGGCGTCCCGCGGCATGCCCCAGCGCTCGATCAACCACTCAATGCGCGGGTCGTAAGTCATGGCGGGCTGACGGGGCGGGTGAACAGCGCATCGAGATCATCGAGCAATGCGGCGGTGGGTTGGTAATGGAGAATACCATCGGAGGTGCCCGTGCGAACGCCGCGCAGGAACACGAGCCATGCTCCGGCGACCGGAACCTGCGGGCCGAGCCACCGCCTCAGCGCGACCAGATACAGGTGGGTTTGAAGGAGGTAGTGGCTCGAGGCTGCGCATGCGGCCAGACTTTCGTGCCCGTAACCGTCGGCCAACCGGTTGGTTTTCCAGTCAATGATCCCCCACGTCCCGTCGTGGTGGGCGAGGCGGTCCAGGAAGCCGTGCAGAAACCCCGACAGGTCGGCCTGGGGCAGGCGTTCGAGGGCGGCGGCGTAGGCCGCGCATCCGTGTCGGGCGAAGACTTCGGCAAGGTGGCGCGGCCCCATGGCCTCGCGGATCGGCAACTGGAAGTGCCACTCCGAGAGGCGGGCATCCGGACAGGCCGCGGCAACCGTGCACCCGAAGCCCGGCAGCACCGCGTCGCGCACAACACCGAGCATGTCCGCCACCATGTCCGTCAGGGGCGGGGATTCTTGCCCGGCGGCAGGCAGCGGGTAACCTCCGAGGTGCTCGTCAACCGCGGCGCGATCCGGCTCTTGAAAGTCCCACCCCTCGATCCAATCGTGGATGGCACTTCCCATCACCATGCCTCCCGTTGCTCCTGCAAAGGAATTTGCGGGGGGAGCGTCCGGCGGCGGGCTCTCCGGCGGGTCGGTCGTTCCATGCGGGTGTGTTTCGCGCGTGAGGCCGGAAAACGATGTCATTCCCCATGGCTCCGGAACGGGCAGTGCCGGCAGGGCTTCGGGGTGGGGAGGGTCGCCGGCGTCCGCGGGGACCCAGCGTGTGTCCGTCACGGGCGGCAGATTGCACACGCGCAATGCGCCCATGGAGGATGCGGCAATCCGCTCCAGCGCTTCCGCGTGCCGGCTGCCACGCTCCTCCTTGGGAAAGCTTTGGTGCCATGTCCCGAATTCGCCCGCGTCCCCGCCGCAAAGCAGCCAGTCGAGAGCGGAGGGCGGCACGCTTTTCCCGGCGACCGCCCCGGCAATAATCCATGCGCGCACCCGCGCACGGGTGATGGCCACATAGGCAAGGCGCAGACGGTCCTCGATCGAAGCGCGCTCGAGGCGCTCTTTCGAAGCGTCCGGATCGTCCATCAACCCAAGGCTGCAAAACCCGGCCGATCCGTCATCACAGGAAATTTTTTGCAGTGCGTTGTTGTTTTTCACGGCCCTCGATGTCCAGAGAAACGGGCAGAAGACGAGGTTGTATTCGAGGCCTTTGGCGGAGTGCATGGTCACGATGCGGACCGCGTCGGCATCACTTTCGAGCTGCTGCTGGCGCTGGTCGTCATCGGGGCGATCCCCGGCGCCTGCGATTTCACCTTCGAACCACCGCAGGAGGTGCGCGGGGCGGTTGCCTGTCTCGAGAGCGGCGGATTGGAGCAGATCCGCGAGGTGGCGCAGGTTTGTCAGGCGGCGTTCCCCGTTGCGGGCCCCGGCGAGGCGCAGGGAAATCCCCTCCTCGTGGTCGGCCTCTTCGAGCGCCGCGGCGACACCGCGCGTGCGCCAGAGATCGCCCCGGCGGGCAAAGCGCTCGATCATTGCGGCTTCGGCAGCCGGATCTTCGCCGAGGCAGTCGAGATCCCAAACCGAACGTCCCAGCAGGCGTGTTGCCAGTGCCGCACGGCGCAGGTTGGAGTCCCGGGGCGCGGCCATCGCACGCAGCACGGCAAGCAGCTCGCCGGCTTCGTCGGAGGCCATCACATCGGCCGTCCGCGCCTGGACAGCCGGAACCCCGCAAGCGCGCAGGGCATCCAGCATGGCCGTCGCCTCGGGGTTCGTGCTCACCAACACGGCAAAATCACCCGGCCGGACCCGCCTCTCCCCGCGCGGCGATCCGTCCCCCCGGTCACGCACCACGTGGAACCCGCCGGAAAGGAGCCGCACAATCTCCGAGGCAACCACCCCCACAATCCGATCCAGACGCTTCGACGCATTCGAGAAATCCGCGGCGTCCGCGTCGGGCACAAGCCATGCGTCAATGCGTGCACCCCCGTCATCAACGAATTCATCACCTTGCAGGCCCGAGGATGCCGGCTCAAACGCGAGACCCTGCTTGAGGAACGCGTCCTGCCTGTCAAAGAGGGCATTGACCGCATCCACGAGCGGTTGGGGCGAGCGGAAGGTTTTCGAGAGTGAGAAGACACGTCCACCGGCCTGCTTGCGCGCGGCCAGATACGTGTTCACATTGGCGCCGCGGAATTCGTAGATCGCCTGCTTCGGGTCGCCGATCAGGACCATCCTCGATGCATCGCCGGTGAAGATCCGGCTGAAGATTTCAAATTGGGCGGCGTCGGTATCCTGCGATTCATCAATGAGAGCAATTTTGTGGCGTTGGCCGAGCCGTGCGGCGAGTCGCGGGCCGCGGTCCGGGTCGCGCAGGGCGTCGCGTACGGCGCGGACGAGGCCGTCGTAGGTGATTTGGCGGTTGGCGTGCAGGGTCGCAGCGACGGCCTCACGCACCTCTTGGGCGCATGAGAACCGCCAATGCCACGGAGCCGCAGCCAGCAGACGGACGATTTCCCCCGCCTGCCCGGGCGCAGGCATTGGGGCGAGTTGCTCCTTTGCGGCTTTGCCCTCCTTGCGGCCGCCATGCAGCCATTTCGCACAGCCGGCGAGCACGCCGACCGCCTCGAAAAAACCCGGCTCGGTCACCGACGCGGCAGATTCCAAGAACTCGAACTGCCCGAGATACCGGTCCCTCGTGGCAAAAGGATCTTTTTTCCATGTGTCGTCGGGCAGCGCGGAGAAGAAGTCCCTCACCTCGCGGACATTGCCGAGGCGTTTGGGTGAGCCGGCCAGCTCATTGAGAACGTCCTTGAAGGGCCGCGGCGGGGGCATGGCCGTGAACCGGTCCTGGGCAAGGATTTGTGTGATGTGCCGGACATCGTCGTGCGGGTCAAATCCGGCGGCTGCGACGATTGCGGCGGTGGCCGCATCCCCACACAGGCGCGTTTTCCACAGATCGCGCACGGCAAGGTCAATGCACGCGTCCGCATCCGCGACCGGTTCGGGCACAACGGGCAGCCCGCAGAGAGCTCCCTCGCTTTGAAGGACCCTTTGGCAGAACGCGTGGATGGTCGAGACCTCGATCCGGTCGATGTCCAGAAGCGCCCGGTGCAGGATCCGGCGGTGGCCATCGCCGGCGAACTTCGTGCGCAGCTCGTGCAGGACGGGGTCCGATGTGGCTTCGTCGGCCCCCGGGGGCGCATTGAGGGTTTCGAGCACGGCACGAACCCGTTCCGAGAGTTCGCGGGCGGCGTCTTTGGTGAATGTGACAAGGAGGATTTCCGTGAGGCGGGAGGCGGTGCCATCGAGCAGGAAGCGGGGAACCAGGCGGCTGATGGCGTAGGTTTTGCCGGTGCCGGCGCTGGCTTCGATCACGCAGAGTCCGGCGGGGATTGCGCTCGTGGCTGTCTGGAAGGACGTCGGTTTCATGCCGCTCATTTGAATTCCCCCCACTCACGCATCGGCACGGCGAGGAGTCCGACCCACTCCTCCCATGCCTGCATGTTTTCGAACGGGTCACGGTCCCGCCATGCAAGCAGGGCCGCCGGATCGTGGCCTTCCCCGGACGGCCGGTTCGCGTCTCCTTCATCAAACCATGCGGTTGCAGCCCGCTCGAACCCGTCGGATTTCCCGGAGCCCAGCGCCTTTGCCCATGCGTCGGAGGCCTGCGGTGCATACGTGACCGGGCGGGTGCGGCATTCGAGAAACCCGCGTACAAGATGCGTCAGAAGATCGAGGGCGCGCGCCGGTTCCACGGGCTCGCGCTCGTTGCCCGTGTTCTCCTCATCGAGCAAGATGGCCGGGCGGGCCGTGCCACCGGATGCAGCGGCGGCCAGCGCGCCGATCCATGGTTCCAAAAAGTGCTTTGCGCTTTTCATGCTCCCCACGCGGTGGAAGACGAGGCGGTCGCCGCCGTGTGTGGCGGGCAGAAGCCCCGTCAGGCGGGTGCCCAACCCGGGCAACTCGATGTCCACGGGCAGGCTGTCACCAAGGAGCCTTGCGAGCGCCTTGGCCAGAGGGTCGGCGGCATCGAGGATCTGCCTCCACCTGCGGGATCCCAGGTCCCCCGGAGGCAAACCACGGTCTGCGCGAAGCAGCGCCGCGGTGAAACCGGCATCCACGCCCGAAAGCTCCGCCCCGACCACCCGCTCCTTGGCGTTCCATTCCTGCAGCGAATCGAGCAAAAACGGAACACGGTCCAACTGCCTGTCATCCTCCCCTTCCCCGCGTGGAAGGATGCCCCGTGCCCTCAGGAACCCAGCCGCCGGGTTTTTCCAAAATCGCACAAGTGCATCGAGGGAAATTTCGGGCGCAGGTTGCGCCGGGGATTCGGGTGCTGGGTCGGTGAAGAGCGGGATGCCGTCGGCGTTTCCGCCCGGGGCAAGGGCACGGCCAAGGGCCGAGGCGACCTCCGCATGCGTCCGGCTGAAAGACCGTGGCAAATCCGTGCCCTCGAGGAAATACTGCACTGCAAACGGCTGCAGGCGGTGGCGCACCACCCGGCACCCGCCACCCATCCGCGCGGTGACGCGCAGCAATTCATCCACGCAGGAGGAAAACGGTTCGTCCCGTCCGTTGCGCACATTGCGACTCGAGGCCGTGATAATCAGTCGGTCGGAGGGCGCGAGCAGGGCATCGAGGAACATCTGGCGGTCGTCAACCCGTGCGTTGCGGTCCCATGGGCGCGGTCGGGCGGGGAGCAGATTCCATGCGGGCGTGCGGTTTTCGCCGGGGAAGTTGGATTCCTCCATGCCGACCATGGCGAGCACGCGGCAGGGCAGGTGATGGAGTTGGTTGAAGCGTCCGAAGGTGATGCGGCCCGAGAGGCCCGAGCGTCTGCCGGGAGAGGAGGAGTCCGCCGCCAGCCAGTCGCCGATCGCGCCCGCGTCCAGCGGCTCTGCGCACCCGAGCCCGCGCAGAAATGCACACCGTCTGCCCATCTCGATAAGCCCCTCGTCCCCGCCGCCGCCAAGCAACATGGCGCAGGCATCGGACAGGCGGGCCGCCCATTCGGAAACATCCGCCTCTCCGCGCCACAGGCGCATGGTCTCCTCAAGCGCCGCAAACCACGCGATCAAACGCCCCCGCAATGCCTCTCCGCCACCCAGCGGATCGGCCAGCGGAAGCACATACCGCCCGTCCGGATACTTCCATGTGCCGCCCGGCCCGAACCACCCGCCCGCAACCAGCCGGTCACGCGCAAACCTCCATGTGCCGGGCTCCGGGGCAACCCCTTCCCCGAGCCCCTGGGTCAGGCCAGAAGCGACAATCCACCCGCGCACCAATTCAAGGGATGCATCGTCGATGCCGAGTGTTTCCCGCACGGCCGGAAGCTGCAGGATCTCGATGAGGGCGCTGGCTTCATGACGTCCGCTGCGCGCCAATTCAAGCAGGGCCGCACACGCGGTGGCAACCGGATCGGCCCCGGAGTCGGGCACCTCGGTCAGCCGCACAGGAAGGCCCGCCTCCCCGAGGACCGCCGACACCAGCGGCGCGTATGTCTCCGGCACCGGACTCACCACGTGGATGTCACCGGGGGTCAACCCGGGAACATCCGCAAACGCCCGCAAAATCTCATCGCAAAGCACCTCCATCTCGCGGCGCCGGCCGAAACACGCATGCACAAGCAAACTCAAGTCCCGCCGGCTCCCGTCCGCCTCTTCGGAGGGTTGTGCCGCCGACCGGATGTCGCGCTGCAGGCGCCCGAGCAGGTGGTCGCCGGTGGCAACAGCAACCGGTGATCCCGCCTCCGGCCAGTGGGTGTATTGCTCGTCGAGCCGCCCGAGGAGCAGAAACGAGCCGACCGCATGACGCCCCATGGACTCGATGAGCGGGTGGGTCGCTTCGATGGGAAATTCCTCCGGGTCGGAATCCTCCGGGGGCAGCGCCCCGCCCCGGCGCAGGTCGCCGAGGTATTCCATCGTGGGGAGAATGACATCCACGCGCACGTTGCCCCCGGCCTCTTCGAGCAGGGCCAGCACCTCCGCAAGGAGGGGATCAATTCCGCCGGTGCCCATCACGCGCAGTGCAGGAAACTTCGCGGCCAGTTCGCCGCGCAGGCCCGCGTCCGCCCGCAGACGCTCCATCTCTTCGGCCGGGTGCGGAACACGGAATTCCGCGCGCAACCGCTTCCACAATGTGCGCTGCCACACTTCGTGGCCCGCGCCCGCGCCAGCCCCCCCCCGCGCCGCCCAATCGCGGATCATCTCGGGGCGGAAATGCCCGTATTGGTCGAAGGCGTCCTCGATCAGCACCGCAAGGGCAAGC
>CAZGNH010000265.1:0-6238 GCA_964527025.1 uncultured Chthoniobacterales bacterium
GCGCTGCACCGTGCGGAGAAGGGGTCGTCGGGGATGCGGCTGGCACGGGGTGTGTTTGATGCCATGGCGTTCCTGCCGCGGCTGAGGGCGGCCACGGGCGGGCGCTCTCTCCTGTATTTCAACACGGCCAAGGCCCTCGTTCTCGGCAAACTCGCACGCCCGGCCCACCGCGCCGTCTTCCACCTCCACGACCTGCCCGATCCATCCCACTTCAGTAAATCCAATATCCGCCTCCTCGTCGCCGCCGCCAACCGGACCCGCGCGGTCATCGCCAATTCCCGCGCCACAGCCTCCGCCTTCAGTGCCGCAGGCGGCCGCGCACCGGTGACCGTCATCCCCAATGGATTCGACCCGGATGCCTTCGATGCTGTGGACGATGCATCCGTGCGCGCACTGCGCGGGCGATGGAACCCGCGGGGAGCGCCCGTGCTCGCCGTGTTTGGAAGAATATCGAGGTGGAAAGGGCAGGATTTGCTTTTGCGGGCGGCGTATACCCTGCCGGATGTTGTGGTGTGGGTTGTGGGGGAGGCGTTTTATACCGACGACGACCGGGCGTATGCCCGCGAGCTGCGGATTCTGGCGGCCGATCCGGCGGTCGGGGGCAGGATTGTCTTTGCGGGCCAGCAGGGGGATGTTCCCGTGTGGATGAAGGCCGCCGACGTCGTGGTCCATACATCCGTGAGTCCCGAACCCTTTGGGCGGGTGATCGTCGAGGCGATGCTCGCGGGCAAACCCGTCGTTGCCGCCGCCGCAGGGGGCCCGTCCGAAATCCTCGATCACGGGAAAACAGGCCTCCTCTACCCTCCCGGCGATTTGGGCGCCCTCGGAGCCGCCCTGCGCGAACTCCTTGACCACCCGGCCGCCGCACTCCAACTCGGACGCAATGCCCGCAATGCGGCCCGCGCCAACTACTCGCTTGCCAGCGTGCTTGCCAGAACGCGCGCGGTGATCGACCCTCTGCTCGCGTGATGAAGCCCGCCCTCGCCCATGACTACCTCATCCAGATGGGCGGCGCCGAGCGCGTCGTCGCGACCATGGTCCGCAATTGGCCGGAGGCCCCGCTTTATACCAGCGCCATTGCACGGGAAACCCTCTGGGAGGAATTCCGCCGCGCGGATTTGCGCCTCTCGTGGATGCGGCACCTGCCGCTTGTTTCCCACCCGGTCCACTTCAAAAAATACCTCCTCCTCTATCCGATGGCCTTCCGGTCTTTTGCGCCGGTCGAGGCCGAGATCGTGTGGATCAGTTGCAGCACGTTCGCAAAATTTCTCCGCACAGCGCCGGGGGTTCCCTCGGTGTGCTATCTCCACAACACGCCGCGCTTCCTCTGGCAGGGGGAACATTACCTGCGCGACGAAGTCCCCTTCGCCCCACTGCGCGCGGCCCTCCGTCTGGCTCTCCCGCACCTGCGGCACCTCGACCTCGAAGCAGCCGCCCGCCACACCCTGCTCGTCGCCAACTCGGAAAATGTCCGCGCCCGCATCCGGCGCCATTACGGCCTCGATGCCCGCGTGATCCACCCGCCCGTCGAAACCGCACGCTTCCCCCTTTCCCGCCGCGACGAAGGTTACCACCTCGTTGTCACACGCCTGCTGGCCTACAAAAACACGGCCCTCGTCGTCGGGGCATTCTCCCGGGCCGGAAGGGATCTCGTCGTGGCCGGCGACGGTCCGGAACTCCACCGGCTGCGGTCCATGGCCGGACCGACCATCCGGTTCACCGGACGGGTTGACGACAGTGCCCTCGCGGATCTCTACGCGGGCTGCCGCGCCCTCGTCGTCGCCGGCGAGGAGGACTTCGGCATCACCCCCCTCGAGGCCATGGCCTGCGGGAAACCCGTCATCGCCCTCGGACGCGGGGGCGCCCTCGAAACCGTCATCAATGGGAAAACCGGTGTCTTTTTTCACGAGGAGACCCGGGATGCGATTGTGGATGCCGTCGAGCGCTGCGGGGAGCTCGCGTGGGATCCGGAGGCAATCCGCGCGCATGCCATGGGCTTCAGTCCCGGGGCCTTCCTTGAAAAGACCGAAGCCCTTCTGCGCGGTGTCCTCTCGGGCACCGGCACGCGTCAGTAGGCGCTTTTCGGGGGCCGCACGAGCTGCAGGCTCGTCTGCCAGAGGATGCGCACATCGAGCATGACCGACCAATTTTCGATGTATTCGATGTCGCTTTGCACCCGGTTGACGATGTCCTCCGGTGTGACCGTCTCCCCGCGCAAACCACGGATTTGCGCCAAACCCGTGATACCCGGTTTGACAAAGCCGCGCACCGCGTAGCCCGACATCGACTCGGCGAACACTTCGTCGTGCCCCACCATGTGCGGCCGCGGACCCACAACACTCATCTGCCCGGTCAGCACGTTGAAAAATTGCGGGAATTCATCGAGACTGAACCGCCTCAGCCACCGGCCCGCCGGAAACACCCGGTCGTCGTGCTTCCGCGCCTGCCCGCCGTCCCCTCCCTTCCCGTCATACATCGTGCGGAATTTCAAAATCGTGAACGGCTCGTTGTCGATGCCCGAGCGCACCTGGCGGAAAATCAGCGGCCCCGGCGCCTGCCACCGGTGCAAGATCCACACAACCCCCATCAACACCGGAAGAACAATCACCACCACCGGAAAACTGATCAAAAGATCCACCCCACGCTTTACAAGACGGTTCACCGGATTCTGAAGCGGCTCCTCGCGCAGCTCGATCAAATCCACGTCGTCACAACGGAAATACGACAGCGGACGCTGCAAAAAGACATCCAGATCGTTCACCATCGAAACCCGCGACCCGTTGTGCTCGGCCAGCCGCATCCACTCGCCGAGCACCCGGCGGTCACGCGGACTCCCCAGCAGAAAAATATTGGCCGACTTGTGCTGCCCAAGCACACGTTCCATCTCGCCGGGGCCCCCCAGCTTCACATAACCCTCCGGCAAATCCCCCTCCGCCGCCTCGGTCACGATCCCCACCGGCACCATCCCGAAAAATCGCGCCTTCGAAAGCAGCGACTCAACCTTGGCCAACTCCTCCGGCTTGCCCACCAACACCAGCTTCTGATCCGCCCGCTTCTGCAACTTGTACAAAATCGGAAAGGCCAAATACCGCGTGAACAAAACCAACAAGACCCACGCCATCGGAATAAACGTGAACAAAAATGTCCGCGAAACCGCATCGTCCTTCGTCAACACCAAAAACAGCGCCGTGATCGCCACCGCCACCAAAATGTGCGGACGCACAATCCGGTGACTCTCCAAAATCCCCGAGGTAATCGAAAAAATATCCTGCTGGCGCCTGTTCAGAAACGAAACCTGAAAGCCCAAAATCAATGCCAGGTAATACTCGAAGTAATTCGTGATCCCCGTGAGCCGGAACCCCGGAATCAATGCCTCCAACACGACATACCACCCCCAGTAAACCAACGTCAAAACCACGCTCGCGGCAAATTGGTAGGATTGATTGAGCCCGAGCTCGCGGTGTTGGAACATACAAACAAACGGTAGGAAAATATGTTGGATCCCGCACCTGCGCAACCGGTCGCGCGGTTGTGGTGATGGATTACCAAGTCATGGTTGCGCCAAAACGGATCTTTTTGGAAGGAAAGAAATGGCGGGGTCGGATTGGTTATCAATCAAACCCGGCGATAGGAGGGGATGAGATGGTGCAAGGGGTTTGTTGGGGGTGGATCGCGACGTCCCGGCGCGATGGGAAAGCAATGGGCTGCGAAGCCGCGTCGGATGCTTTTTGCGCCTTTGGGAGATGCGGCCTTATT
Organism: uncultured Chthoniobacterales bacterium; assembly: GCA_964527025.1. Classification (GTDB taxonomy): domain Bacteria; phylum Verrucomicrobiota; class Verrucomicrobiia; order Chthoniobacterales; family Terrimicrobiaceae; genus CAZGNH01. The sequence continues at coordinate 3,757 of CAZGNH010000265.1, forward strand.
GGGGGGGCCTTTGTGGGTTGGCGAGGCGTCCGAGGAAGAGGCAGAGGATGGTGTGTTTCATGGATTGGAGGCGATTGCGGTGGCGAGCGTCCGGGCCGCGGTGTCGGCCTCGAGGATGTCGGCCAGCGACGGGTTCACCTGATGCGGCGCGGCTTCGATGGTGCGGGCCACGACCTCCCAGATGGCGGGAAAGGGAATGCGTTTCTCGAGGAAGGCTTCGACAGCCACTTCGTTGGCGGCGTTGAGGACGGCGGGGGCAGTTCCACACGCCTCGCCTGCGGCACGTGCCAGATCGAGGGCCGGGAAGACATCCCTGCGCGGCGCCTCGAACTCGAGCCGGCCGAGCGCGGGGAAATCGAGCGGTTTGAGGGCGCCCGGGACGCGCTCCGGCCATGTGAGGGCGTATTGGATGGGGAAGCCCATGTCCGAATGGCTGAGCTGGGCGATGACCGATGCGTCCACGAATTCGACCATCGAGTGGACGATGCTTTGCGGGTGGATAACGACATCTATGCGGTCCATGGGCAGGCCGAAGAGCCACCTTGCTTCGATCATTTCCAGGCCTTTGTTGAAGAGAGTTGCCGAGTCGATGGAGATTTTGCGGCCCATGTCCCATGTGGGGTGGCGCAGGGCGGAGTCGGGTGTGGCGGAGGCAATGCCGGCGGGGTCTGCATTTCTGAACGGCCCGCCTGAGCACGTGAGGATGATCCTGCGGACGGAGTCGGGATCCCGTCCTTCGAGGCATTGAAAGATGGCATTGTGTTCGCTGTCCACCGGGAGGATGCGAACGCCACGCTTGCGCGCCGCCTCCATGACGACCTCCCCGGCCATGACGAGAATTTCCTTGCTGGCGACGGCCAGATCCTTGCCGGCCTCGATGGCGGCCAGTGCCGGGCGGAGCCCGTCGGTTCCGACAATGGCCACCAGCACCATGTCGGCCTCCGGCATCGTCGCCAGCCCGATCAGCCGTTCGGCGCCGCCCTCCCCGGAGGAAAGCACCGTCCTGGCTTCGGGAAATTCGGCACCTGCTTTTGCCAGCCCGTCCGCATTCGCATGGGCCGACATCCCGACCACCCGCACACGCCCGTCCAGTGATGCCGCCACACGCCGCGCACTCGCCCCTACAGACCCCGTCGCTCCCAAAATGACCAAATTCTTCATGTCTGCATCAGCCTCCCGCGATCCAGAGCAGGTAAAAATACATGACCGGTGCCGTGAACAGGATGCTGTCGATCAGGTCGAGAGTTCCTCCGATGCCCGGCAGGAGGCGGCTCGAGTCCTTGGCCATGGCGCTGCGCTTGATGACCGACTCGGCCAGATCTCCGACCACCGCCACCGCCCCGAGCACCACCCCCAGAAAAACAACATCGCCGAAACGCAGTGCCCCCAGCTTTCCCGGCATCGCCGCATACACCCAGCACGCCCCCGCAAGCGAACACACCAGCGCCCCCGCAAACCCCTCCCACGTCTTCTTCGGGCTGATGTGCGCGGCAAAAGGGTGCCTCCCGAAAAGAGTCCCGAACACATACGCCCCCATGTCGCTGAACTTCGTGACAATAACCAAAAATACCGCGTAATACTGGCCGGTCAATTCCCCGTCCGGACCCGCCGGCGCCAGAAAGAGAATCTTCGTCAGGAAATTGAACAGCCACGGAATGTAAAGCAAACCGAAGACTGTGTAGGCGATGGCCTCGAGGGGTTTGCGGTCCCCCGCCCGCCTCCACATCTGGCGCACAAAAATCACAAACAGGAATCCCACGAGCACGGCCGCATCCAGGCCGCTGCCGCCCGTATCTCCCGCGCGCAGGACGAGGAACGACACAAGCAGGTAAAGGCCGGCACACAGCATGCCCGTCAGGGAGAGGACCGGCGCTCCCTGTTCGGCGACCATTCCGAAATATTCACGCAGGGCCGCAAGGGCCATGAAGGCGATAATGGCAAAAAATGCCCATTCATTGCCCGCCACGACCGCGAGGGCGATCAGCGCCCAGAGCAGGAGCGTGCTCGCAAGGCGGCGGTAAAAGGTTCTCCTCTTGGAGGGGGCGGGCGGTTCTCCGGGTGTCATGCCAATCCTTTGTAGCTGTTCCGGCGCGGATTCCTAACCCGGAAATCGCGGGCGGTCCGGATTTTTTTCGTGCCGTGGCATTCCCTCAATGGTAAAAGGAATCCGTGACGCGCACCCAATGCCCGCGTACCGTGACAGTCACATGACAAATCTTTCCTTTGGCGATCTGGGGCTCTCCCCGGAAATTCTCTCGGCCGTCGGGGCCCTCGGCTTCGAACAACCTTCCCCCATTCAGGCGGCCACCATCCCTCTTCTGATGTCGGGTGCCGACGTCGTCGGCCAATCGCAGACGGGTTCGGGCAAGACCGCCGCGTTTGCCATTCCCGCCATCGAGCGGATCGATGCCGCCGACCGCTCGGTGCAGGTGCTTGTCCTCTGCCCGACACGCGAACTCGCCACGCAGGTGGCAGGCGAATT
>CAZGNH010000266.1:0-4048 GCA_964527025.1 uncultured Chthoniobacterales bacterium
CCGAAGGGCAGGGAGGATTTTGGCGATTCTCTGCGTTACTCGCTCGGCCAGTGTGATTTACACACAGGCGCTTCGCTCGTGCCTTGAGAATCGCCAAAACCCTCTCCTGCAAATGCCCGCCAAAGTGCATAACAGGCTCTAAGGCACGAGGTCTGTTGGAGGGTGGAGCTGCACATCGAGACCGGGCAGCCGCGGGTTTGGTGTGGGCTCACCCGTGTCGCCATAAGCCGGGTGCTGGATTGCCCTCCAGTGGTCTCCGCCGAAGCCGCGTCGGTGACCGTCTCGTCGCGCGACGGCAGCGCATCCATCTTCATGATGAAATCAACGTTCGAACTACCAATGACGACTATCGGTTTTGGCATGTCGAGTTCGGAAAAGAAGCGATCATCGTGCCACCGACCATGGCATCAATAATGGCTTTGCGACTCCCCATGCCCCTCGCAGATCGCCCGGGTCGAAGCCCAGCCGTTCCCAATGCGCACGGCGCCCATGCGAATAAACATTTCGGCCCGGGCCCGGTCGCGAATCCCGCCCGAGGGCTTCACTTTCACCCGTCCCCGGGCGGTTTCCAGCATGACCCGCACCTTTTCGACCGTGGCCCCCTCGGAGGCAAAACCGGTGGACGTCTTCACAAAATCCGCCCCGGCTTCCACCGAGCATTCCACACAGCGCGCAATCTCGTCCTCAACAAGGCAGGCGGTTTCGAAAATCACCTTCACCGGCACCCCGGACGGCTTGGCGATATCCGTCACGGCACGGATGTCGGCCACCACTTCTTCCCACATCGCCGACCGCACCAGCCCGATATTGAGCACCATGTCAATTTCATCCGCGCCCGCCGCGATATACCGCCGCGCCTCTTCCGCCTTCACCTCACCCATCGTGCTGCCATGCGGAAAAGCCAGCACGCAGGAAACCCCGGTCTCCGTGCCCCGGCACATGTCGGCCGCCAGCTCGATGTCACACGGACGCACACAAACCGTCCGCACCTTGTGGTCAATCCCCACCCGGATTGCCTCAATGGCCTCCAAACGGCTCATTTCCGGCTGCAGCAACGCATGGTCAAGATAACGGTGAATGTCCACAACCCCCGCACCCGGACCGCCTGCAGTTTGCGCATCCTCCCGCAGGGGTGTGTTTGATGAATCGTCGCGGCTGTTTCCCATGTCGAAATTGCGTGGAAATTCAATCTTGTCGAAAACCGGATTCAAATTCAAGCACCCCTGTGTGCTACAAATAGAGCCGCGTACTCGGACAGTACGGGCGGGGTGAAGACCCTTGAACAGCCCGCGCACCTCGCATAATAGGTTTTAACACCATGCAAATGCCCGCCTGGAGCCGGATCGTGGTCAGAAGCCTTGTGGCCTTGTCCCTTTTGCTTCTGTTTGCGGGCGTCCCGTCGGCGCTGGTCTTTCTGAAGGTCTTCGGATTCGGGGAAACCATCCGCGACCGCGTCGCAGGAGCCCTCAGCAACGGGCCGGTCGAAACACGCATTGGACGCCTCTCGTTCGACCTCATCGACGGACTCGTCGCGGAAAATGTCGCGCTGTTTCAGCGCGGCGGAGGCCCGCGCAAACTGGCCGGCATCGACCGGATCGCCGTCGTCCCCAATCTTTCGGAACTGCTCTCGGGACGGGTCGTCATCGACCGGATCGCCCTCGATGACGCGGACGCGCAAATCCCGGTGGGTGAATCCGGATCGCTTTTCCGCATTGGCGGGTTGCACGCGGATTTGCAGTTTGTCGGGGACCGGATGCAGATTGTGTCTTTCGAGGCGGTGCTGCAGGGGATCCGGATCGGGGTTTCGGGTTCGCTGGACGGGATGCGCTCTGCGACCATCGGGGGCGGGGGGGAGGAGGACCACCCGGAGAGGGTCCGGCGGCTGCTGAATTTCCTCGAGGGGGTTTCGTTTGCCGGGAGGCCGCCGCGGGTGACGGTGAGGATTGCGGGTTCGCTGGCCGATCCGGAATCCCTTGCGTTGGATCCGATCGCGGTGTCGGGCGGGCCGGTCGAGGGCAGCGGGTGGCGTTTCGAGGGAATCGAAGCGCGCGGAAGCTATGCCAACGGCCACGCCCGTGTCGAACATTGCGTGCTCCGCGATGCCACGGGCCAGCTTCAGCTCTGGGCCACCGGCGATGCCCGCGCCGCCGAAATCCAAATCGACAGCTCCCTCGCTCCCTCCTCGTTCGCCGGACTCATCCCCGAAGCAGTCCCCCAAGACCAATTCTCCCTCACCAAACCCCCGGGCATCCTCGCCCGCGTCTCCCTGCGCTTCGACCGCCCGAAACCCGCCGTCTCCGCCTCGGGCTCCATCCGCCTCTCCGCTTTCTCCCTGCGCGGTGTCCCCTGCGATGCCCTCAAGGCCGACTTCGCCTACGACAACGGCCGGTTTTTTCTGCGCGGAGGCGACCTGCGCTCCGCCGGAGGCAGGGTCTCCTTCGATGCACTCCACACGGACGGCGGGCTGCGCCTGAAGGCCCGCGGAATGATGATGCCGGCCCTGTTCACCCCGGCCCTTGACGCAAAGACGCGTGCGATGCTGGCGGACATGGAGTTTGCGGACATGCCGTGGATGCAGGTGCATTTGCGCGGTCCGGGCCTCGATTTCCGGCAGATGCGCGGGCACGGCGATCTGCATCTCGGGCGCACCGCCATGCGCGGTGTCTGGATCGACTCGATCAAATCCGCCTTCGATGTCGCCGACGGCGCCATCACCTACAGGGACTTCGCCCTCGCCTCCGGCAAGAGCCGCGGCACCGGCACCTTCACCTACGACTTCGCCAACCAGCTCGTGCGCCTCGAAGACATCGCCTCCACCATGAACCCGGTCGATGTCATGATGTGGGTCGACCCCCGCATCGCCGAAACCCTCCGCCCCTACCGGTTCCGCGCCAACCCGACCGTCCGCGGCGGCGGCACCATCTTCATGAAGGATCTCGCCAAAAACAACCTCTCCCTCGATGTCGAATCCGCCGAAGGCCTTGACTACGACCTCTTCGGAAAAACCCTCCGCCTCGGAAAAACCTCCGCCAAAATCGATGTCGTCGGACCATGGGTCAACGCCAATATCCGCCGTGCCGCCCTCATGGACGGACAGGTCGCCGTCAAGGCCCGCGTCTCGATCGACCCCGCAAACCCCGTCTTCGGCGCCGATGTCACCCTCGAACGCGTCAATTTCGCCAAGCTCACCAAGCTGTATTTTGACTACGAGGGGTCGCAGGGGGTCGGGAGCGGGTCGTTCTCCTTCAAGGCTCCCTTGCGCCGCCCCTCAAGCATGGTCGGCAGTGGCAGCATCCGTGTCGAAGACGGCAATGTCTTCGCCATCCCGCTGCTCGGGCCTCTGTCGGTCATCATCAGCAAAATCGTGCCGGGCACGGGTTACGAGACCGCGCGCCTTGCAACCGCCGATTTCGATGTGGCCGACGAACGCATCCAAACAAAAAACCTGGCCATCGAGGGGGCCGGGTTCAGCCTCCTCGGACAGGGGGACATCTATTTCCTCACCGAGCAAATGGACATGTCGGTGCGCATCAACGCCCGCGGCATGCCCGGCATCGTCCTCTTCCCCGTCAGCAAACTCTTCGAATACGTCTCGACCGGCACGGTCTCAAACCCCGACTGGCGGCCGAAAATCATCCCCCGCATCGGCCCGTTCCAATCCCCGTAACCCGCAGGGCACCGCGCTTGGATTCACCGGTAGTTGGTCAGGAGTCCCTCGCGGTTGGGCGGCTGGCACGAGCGGGGGGCGCGCCCGTCGCCGCAAACCGGGTAGGTGTGGCGGCCCATGAGGCGGGGTCCGTCATTTGAACGGATGGCGGGCATGCTGGTGGTCGAGCGGGTTGTCTCGGTGATCCAATCCAGGAGCCGCCGGCGGCATGCCGCCACCGTTTCCCTGTGGGCCGGGTCGTCATACAGGTTGCGGGTCTCCTCGGGATCCTTGTCGATGTCGTAGAGTTCCCCGATGTCCCGGCCGTCGAAGTGGCGGCCGTTGTAGTGGACAAAACGCCAGTTTTTCCACCGCATGGCCTTGCTCCAGACGTTTTCGGTG
>CAZGNH010000267.1:0-8077 GCA_964527025.1 uncultured Chthoniobacterales bacterium
CCCGCGTCCGGTGGCGGCGGGGCAATCCTCCCAACCGCCCTGTCCACGGCTTCCCGCAGGTGCGCACAGGCTCCCCGGTCACGCGACCGGATCGCCTTCTTCAAGGAGGCAAGCAACCCCTCGAGCTCGTCGAGATCCTTTGCGCGCAGCACGTCACGCCGGTAGTTGATCACGCGCGCGAGCGCGTGCCGGTAGTGTTTGGCCTCCTTGATGTAGCGCGGTGTCAGAAAGAACATTGGTCCGAGAGGTTCCCAGTCCCGCCGTCCCCTTGCAAGCGCGGAGAAGCCCCGGCGCGCAATTCCCGGCTTTCGAAGAACCGGCCCAAAAACCGGTCGTCGGAGAACCGGCTCCCCGACCCAAGGCGCACAACCATCATGGCGGCCGCCACCACCGGAACCCTCACCCGCCGGCGCGCGCGCGAATGGCCGCCGTAACCACACGGCGCATCGCCACCGCCCCGGACCGCACGCCAATCCCCTTGGATTTGCGCTGACGGAAAAAAGCCGAATTGCGCAGCGTCCCGAAGCGGGCCGTGTAGGGAGTGTCACAGTGCAGGCAGTGGACCGATGTCCCCATGCCGGGCAACCACGGGTTCTCGGCCCCGCACGAGGGGCACACCACCACAAGATCCGCCGAACGCTCCATCAGTGCCATGGTCTCGCGGTCAAGCGAAACGGAAATGTCCGCCGTTTCCATCTCCAGATCAAATCGTTGCAGGCGCGAACAGCGCTCGAGGTAGTTCCGGTGCGCGTCGGCAAAGAGTTCCTCAATGCCGTTGGTATCGGTGAAGCGGCGGTGCAGGCGGTCGTGCAGGCCGTGCATGATGACCGGCAGCGCCTTGGCGGCGTCGAGACTCACCCGGATCCCCTGCCTCTTGCAGTGCGCATGAAAGAGGGCTGCCAGCTCCGGCGGACCAAAGTGATTGAACCGCATCTCGATGGGAAATTCACGCGCCAGCTCGGGTGTGGCCCGCATCACGGCCTGAAGGGTCTGGTTGTCTCCGTCCAACAGCACATGCGTGCGCCCGCCCGTCTCCCTCGCCAATAGCAACAAAGCCTCGATCACCCCGGGCGAGGCCAGGGAAACTCCCGGAGCCGAACGCGTGTCCACAATCAAAAACCCCACCCGGATGTCCCCCGGCACCAGCGAGGTGACCTGGTCGAGCGCAACCTCCGCCACCTCGGCGGAATCCAGTTCGCCCAGAAAACACAAGGCCTCCGCAAACGTCCCAAGCGCCTGCGCCTTGCCCGAACCCGGAGGCCCAAGCAAAACACCGGAAAAATTCAACGCGTCGGAGGGCAGATTCTGCAGCCGCCGCTGCCTCGCCGCAAATGCCAGCCGGATCAAACGCCCCATCTCCTCCCTGACCGCCGCCTGCCCGATGATGCGCTCCAAAAATGCAAGGGCAGAATCCAGGGAACCGGGACTCGACGGCACGGATTCCGTGCCCACATCCTCTGCCGATGCGCCCATGGATCCAACGCCGTCCGTGCGAATGGCGGGCGGACCACTCTCCCGGACAGGCGGCGTCCCCCGCAAAACCCCGCCGGAGATCTCCCCGATTGTGCCTTCGGCACTGATCGCGGCCGACATCCCGGATTCCAGTTCGGAATCGTCGACCTTGAGCGACCCGCCCTGCAAATCAATCGCGGCGCCGGTGCCCGCGCGGATGGTGCTGGAGACGACATGAAGCCCCGCCTGACTGGTGGTGATGCCCGAATCCACTCCGGAAATCCGTGTGCGGACAACAAGGGTCCTTCCTCCGTGCAGCGCGATCGGTGTCACGGCCGCACCCTCCGCCGAATCGAACAGACAGCCCGCAATGGTCAGTGTTCGGTTTGCCGCGGCCTCCTCGGTGATGACCCCCCCCGTCGCGTTGCCGTGGAAGTGGCAACTGGCCACCAACGTCTCCCCGCAGGATTTCAAGTAGAGACCCACCTCGTTGGAGAAAAATTCGGTGCCCTCGATGTAGAGGTCGGCAAAGGACCCGAAAAGCCCCGCTCCCGGCCCCGTCTCCGCTTCGCCATGGCACCCCTCAACCCGGCACGCATACAAGGCACAGGATGCCCCCTGATCGGCATAAATGCCTGCGGGCGCCCCCGTGAATCTGCTGCCGACGGCCTCCCCGGATCCCCCCGCAGCAAGCGACCAGGCAACTCCCCCCGCGGACACCGAGCAATTCACAATGTGCACCGATGCTCCACGGGCGGTGTCCACACGCCCGTGAATCGTGCAATCCATGAGCACCGCCTCCCCCGCATCGACGCTCACCGCCGCCTGCCCGGCCGACGGACGAATCACCAGACCCCGCACCAAGACCGGCCCCCCCGTGCAACACACGGTTCCCGCAACCTCCGTCAGGCCCGCTTCGCGGCTCGAAACCTCCACCTTGCGGTCCAATTCAAACCCCTCGAACCGCCCGGGACCCAAATCCACCACCCCGTCACGGCCCGCACGCCGCAACGCCCGCGCAATCACACGCGCCGACGCCCCGTCAAGCTGCGCATCAAGCTCCACAAGCGCCCGCTTCTTGGCGGAAAATTCCCGCTTCATCAACGCCTCAACACTCCGGGGTCTCAAAACCGTCTTCATGGACTCAACCATGGAAATGGAAACCGCGCATCGCAAGGGCGCCTATCGAGGATTTAACACACATGATTTCTACACACCCCAGATTAACACAATCGGCGGGCAATCCCACAACCAATTGCATAATTCCGGGCGAATCTGGATTTCCTAAAGCAAAACCGGGTGTCGTGTCGAGCGGGATCCTTGGCATTTTCCATGGGGGTGGGGTAATATGCCCGCGGGCATGTTACCGGAAGACGCACCTGGATTGACCGATTACCGTGGCCTTGCGGCGCGGATGGGTTACGGGCCTTTGCGGGCGCGGCTCAAGAGGCAGGCAGGGCTTTGGGCGGCGGATGTGCACCAGGGGACGGGGATTTTCTCTCTGGACGCCGTTGTGCCGATGGACCGTGTGGTCCTGGGGGTTCTGCGTGTTTGCGGCCTGGAGCGGCGCGGTCTGGACAATTACATGGACATCCGGGTGGTTGAAAACCGCCTGCCGGTCGCAAGACTGCCCGCGGCCTTCGAGGGGTTCCGTCTGCTGCACCTTTCGGATCTTCACTGCGACCTGCACCCGCCGCTCATCGGTGTCCTGATCGAACGCCTCGCGCCGCTGGCATACGACGCGGCGGTTTTCACCGGCGATTACCACAACAAAATCGCCCAACCACCCCTCGCGTCCCTCGCCCTCATGCAGCAGCTCATTGCCGCGGTGCGGGGTCCGCGTTTTGCGATTTTGGGCAACCACGACTTTATCGAGAAGGTGGCGTTTCTCGAGGCGGTGGGTCTGCCGGTTTTGCTGAACGAAGCGGCCCCACTGCGGCACGGTGGCGCCACCCTGTGGATCGGAGGGATTGACGATCCGCATTATTTTCGTGCGGGGGATCTGGTGCGTGTGCGCTCGCAGATTCCGCAGGGGGAGCCCGCCATTCTGCTCAGTCACAGCCCGGAACCGTACCGCGAGGCGGAACGGCACGGATTCACGACGATGCTCTGCGGCCACACGCACGGGGGTCAGCTCTGCCTTCCCGGGGGCATCCCGGTGATCCGTAACACCCGGGCACCGCGGCGTTGCCTGTCGGGACCATGGACATATCACCGGCTGAACGGCTACACGTCGCGGGGCACCGGAGCGTGCGGCGTGGCGGCCCGCTTTTTCTGTCCCCCCGAGGCCACCATCCACACCCTGCACCCGGCCCCCTGACCGGCCGTGTATCCACGAGCGATTTCGGTTTCCTTTCCTGGCGCCGCCGCTATAGTGCAAGGTCCCATGGTGCAATCAACACGAGGCATTCCGGTGGCTGCGGCGCTGGCGCTTTTGCTGGCGGGCGTATCCCACGCCCAAGCCCCGAAACCGCCTGCCGGTCCGCGCAATCTTGTCGGCAACGGCAGTTTTGAAACCTCCTTCCGGCGTCCCAATCTCTGGAACGGCGTCGATGCGTCCGGCTATCTGGCCGGACGCCGCGGCCCCCTGCCGATCCTGACCACCTCGGGCACGATCGCCGACAGCTCGATGCCCCTCTCGGTCAGCGTCGCCGACATGAACAACGACGGCCTGCCCGATATCGTCACCTCCGACATCCTCGGATACATCCGGATCTTTTTCAACAAAGGCACCGCCACCGAACCCAAATTCGAATTCGGCGATCTCGCCAACGTCTTCCTAACCCGGGTCGACCCAAGGGATCCCGTCACCGCCGGAACCGGACGTTTGTTCGTGCGCCGCGGCCAGCGCCTCCACGCCACCAAAATCTTCGGCACCGGCAAGTTCGACCTCCTGATCGGCAATTACGCGGGGGAGGTCCTCGCCCTCATGAACACGGGTTCGGTCCAGACGCCGGACTTCCGGCAGCCGCCCGACGTTGCCCGGATCGAGATTCCCACGGGAAAACGTGGTGCGGTCAAGTGGGGCAATCTATTTGCTCCGGCCACATGGGATTGGAATGGCGACGGCAGGGAGGATCTGCTCCTTGGCGAAGGCTCGTATTCCGCCAACAATATCCACCTCCTCATCAACGCGGGGAGCGGCTCGCGCCCCACCTTCGACGAATCGAACCGCCACATTCTCGCCTTCGGCGACGGCCTCGAACAGCTCACCCCCGCCGTCGTCGATTACAATGGCGACGGAAAACCCGACCTGCTCGTCGCCGAACGCACGGGCAAAATCGCCGTCTACCTCAACAAGGGCGAATCGTGGAAGGCAGGCGAGCCGGTCCCGGAGATTCCCTTCGCCTCCTTTGTCAGTTCGAAGCAGGGATCCCCGCTCACGTTCGGGGGCCTATGCACGGTGGCCACCGGGGACCTCAACGGCGACGGTCTTTTCGACCTGGTCGTCGGCAAGGCCAACGGGCGCGTCGCCGTCGCCTACAACCGGGGCTCCAAGACGGAACCCAAGTTTGACGCACCCGTCGATCTCAAAGGCACGGCCGGCACGCCCGACATGAACATGCCCTCCGGGTGGGATGTGGACTACGGGCTCACCCGCGGCAATTTTCTCGCCTATGTGACAGTCGTCAAGAGCGACACGGAGCCGGGCCTCCAGACGGCCGACGGGCTCGCCGCCCTCAAAATCGGCTACGCGCCCTCGCACAATACGGTCATGCCCGCACCCACCAACTACCTGCCCGCCCTCGGCAAATTCGAGCTCGGCGACGTGGCGGTCGGCGGCTCGTCGGAAGCCATCCTCCGCAATGCACCCGCCCGCTACTTCATGCTGCGCCAGGCCGGACGCGCGCGCCTCAATGTCGGCAAAAGCTACATCTTTTCGATGAAGGTGCGCGGCCGGGCTTCGGAAGGGCGCGTCGGGATTGCCTACGAGGGGCGCAAGCAGCTCGGCGAGGACCGGATCACACGCGGGGAACGCGACTCGGCCGTCATCCAGCGCAACATCGCCGAGGAACGCAAAGAGGAAAGCCTCACATTCAATCCCGGCGCCTCCTGGACCGAGGTCAAACGAGAATTCCGCGTCTCCTTCAGCAACAAAGACCTCGGCGACCTGAAGCAGACCACGGGCAGCGCCATCCAGATTTCGTTCACCCTGCCCCAGGGTGCCGAGCTTTACATCGACGATGTGAAGCTCGTCGAGAAGTGAGCATCGACGCGGCCTTCGTCATGGCCGCCGGACTCGGCGCGCGCCTCCGTCCCCTCACGGACTCCCTCCCGAAACCCCTCGTCCCCGTCTTTGGCAAACCCCTCGTCACCTTCGCCCTCGACCACCTCCTCGCCTGCGGAATCACCGAATTTTTTGTCAATACCCACCACCTTCCGGAATCCTTCGACCACGCCTTCGCCACAGGCGCCTACCGGGGGCGCCCGGTCCGCCTCCTCCACGAACCCGTCCGCCTCGAAACCGGCGGCGGCATCAAAAACGCGGAGGTCGCAATCGGACGGCGCCCGTTTCTGGTTTACAGCGGAGATCTCCTCACCGACATCGACCTCGGCGCACTGGTTGATGAACACGCCCGCCGCCGCAACCATGTGACCCTCGCCCTCAGGCAGACGGGCTTCGCCCCTTCCATCGCCTGCTGCGACGGGCGCGTCACGGCCATCGGGCGTGATCCTCACCTCAACCCGACCCACGACTTTGCCAATGTCTCGGTCTGGGATCCGGCGGCCTTCGACCGCCTGCCCGCGGGTCGGGCGTTTCCCTTTGTTCCGTTTCTGCGCGAGTGGATCGGGTGCGGGGGCAGGATCGGTGGGGTGATTTTGGAGGGCGGGTCATGGTTCAATGTCGGAACGCCGGATGAATACCGGGCGGTGCATCGCACGATTGCGGATGCCGGGTGGCACCCGGAGCATGTGTTGGAGCCCGGGTGGCCGCGGGCGGTAAGTCCCTCCGCGGACGTTTCCGGTTCGGCGGCCCTCGAAGGCTTCAATGTGATCGGGGACGGTTGCCGGGTCGGAGAGAGCGTGGTTTTGCGCGACTGCATTTTATGGCCCGGTGCGGAAACGGCTTCCCGCATCCGCCTCGAACGATGTATCGTCCGCTCGTTTGCGGACCAATCCGCAACCGACGCAATCCTGTGAACCCGCTTCCGGACAATCTCCTCGACCTCGCGCGCGGCCACCTTCCCGGGTTGCCCCGGACGGGCATCACCGTAACTCCCATGGAAAAAGGCGGGTCGGACCGCCGGTTTTATCGCGTCGCGGCCTCCGTGGGAGTACCGTCCCTCATCGTTATCAGCTACTCGGGCCACCGCGAGGAAAACAAACACTACGTCGATATCGGAAAATTTCTCGAGGCGGCGGGGGTGAATGTCCCGCATGTGTATTTGCATGAACCGGAGCAGGGACTTGTCTTCATGCAGGATCTGGGGGAAGTGGATTTGTGGCACTCGGGGCAGGCGGCATGGGAGACGCGGCGCCCGCTCTACGAGGCGGCCATCGACCAGGCCCTCCTCCTCCACGGAGAGGCATCGCGGCGCCCGGACCGCCACGCCCTGCACCTCGAACGCGAATTCAACGAGCAGCTCTACCTCTGGGAACAGGATTACTTTTTCACCAACTGCCTCGAAGCCTTCTTCGGCATGGACGCCACACGCCTCGGGCGGCTTGCCTCCCTCGGGGCTTTGCGCGCCTCGGCGCAGCACCTGGCAGGCCTTCCGCGCACTCTCGTGCACCGCGATCTCCAGTCGCAGAATGTGCTGGTTTGTGACGGGAAGGTCTGGTTGATCGATTTTCAGGGCATGCGTCCGGGCCTGCCCCACTACGACCTTGCCTCGCTGCTCTACGACCCCTACGTGCCATTCACCACCAGCGAACGGCAGGCGCTTGTCGCCGCCTACCTCGAGCGCGCGCCCGCCCACGACATCCCAACCGGCGGCGACTTCGAACGCATCCTCGACCTCTGCGCCATGCAACGCCTCATGCAGGCCCTCGGCGCCTACGGATTTCTCGGCCTCCGGTGCCAACGCCCCCGCTTCCTCGACCATATCCCACCCGCCCGCAAATCTCTCCGCGAAGTCGTCACCCGCATCGACGGCCTCGCACCCCTCGCCGAAGCCCTCGACTCCCTGCCATGACCCGCACCACCGCCCAACCAAAACGACGCGCAAAAAAATCTCCCGCCGCCAAGCCCGCGGCACCCGGCGACCATGCGGTTCCGGATGCGCCGGAGCCCGTGGCCATCCTGAAGGTGTCGCCGCTTGTCGAAGGCGGACGCTACCCGCTCAAGCGCGTCACGGGGGAGGATGTGCGTGTGAGCGCGGATCTCCTCAAGGACGGCCACGATTGTCTTGCGGCGGTTTTGCAGTGGCGGACGGCGGAAAGCACGGCATGGTCGGAGACGCCCATGCGGGCGGCCGAAAACGACCGTTGGGAGGGGGTCTTTCCGGTCGGTGGGCCCGGCTTCACCGATTACCGGATCATGGCATGGGGCGACGTGTATGCCTCGTGGGCTCACGACATGGCCAAGCGTATCGCGGGTGGGCAGGCGGACCTATCGAGCGAGGCTCTCGAGGGAGCGACGCTCCTCGAGGCCGCGGCCGCGCGCGCCACCGGACAGGATGCA
>CAZGNH010000268.1:0-1558 GCA_964527025.1 uncultured Chthoniobacterales bacterium
CGGCGACGCGCTGGTCCACCCCCTCATAGTGACCGCAAACGAGGATGAGGTGGGGCAGTGCGGCGAGGTCTCCGGCGACCTGCTGGTCGAATCGCCTGCCGTGCGGTGAGAGGAGTTCGACCCGCGAGCGTCCGGTGCGCAGATCCTGCAGGGCGGCGTGGATGGGTTCGACCTTCATGACCATGCCCGGGCCTCCGCCGTAGGGGGTGTCGTCGGTTGTCCGGTGTTTTCCCCCCGCCCAGGAACGCAAATCCACGGCCTCGATTTCGACGACGCCGGCACGCCGCGCGCGCCCGATGATGCTTTCGTCGAGCACCGCCTCGCAGAGGGCTGGAAAAATGGTGAGGATTTGTATTTTCACGCGGCGCGGTCTTCACTGGAGATGGAAGCGGCGAATGCCCCACCAATCAAGTGTCCACATCGCGAAAATCACGCAGGAAGAAATCCCGCCGGGGGGGGCGTCGCCGCGGCTGCCTCGGGCGGCTTGTCGGGTTTTTTGTGAAGCTGGGGATGGCGACCGTGTTTGTTTGGGCGCTGATTGCGGCGGGAGTGTATGTCTGGGCGCTGACCTTTGACCTGCGGGAAATCTCCAAGATGCCGCAGCGCTCGGTTGTTTACGACATGGACGGCAACCTTTACAGCAGGCTGGCCGGGGAAAACCGCCTGCTGGTTCCCTTCGACAAAGTTTCCAACGATTTTGTAAACGCCCTCCTTGCGCGCGAAGACACACGGTTTTACTCGCATCACGGGATCGACCCCATCGGCATCGCCCGGGCCATCGTCCGCAACTTTGTGGCGGGGGGGTTCCGGGAAGGTGCCAGCACGATCACCCAGCAACTTGCCCGCAACAGCTTCCCTCTTGGAGGAAAGACCCTGCAGCGCAAGCTCGTCGAGGCCGCGCTGGCCTTCCGCATCGAGACCGAACTCACCAAGGAGGAAATCCTCGAGGCCTACATGAACCGGATCTATTTTGGCAGCGGGTTTTACGGGGTGGAGACCGCCAGCCGGGCGTATTTTGGCAAGCCGGCGCGTTACATGGATCTGGGCGAGGCGGCGATGCTTGCCGGCTTGATCCGCAGCCCGAACCGGTTTTCCCCGTTCCGTTCCTACCGCCGCGCGCTCGTTGAACGGGATGCCGTCCTCAAGCGGATGTGCGACATCGGCTTCATCACCGAACCGCAACGGGCTTCCGCCGTTGGCGCCCGGCCCCGCATCGCCCCGCGCCAGCCCGGCACTCCGCAGGTCAATTGGGCCATGGATGCGATCCTGCGAGAACTCGATCTCGTGCTCGACCGGGAGCACATCGACACCGGCGGCCTGCGGATCACCACCACGATCGATCCGCGCCTGCAGCGTGCCGCCGAGCAAAGCCTTGCGCGCAGGCTCTCGGAAGTCGAGCGACTGCCCGGGTTCATGCATCCGCGCAAGGAGGCCAGTGCCGGAAGGGACTTGAGCGCCGAGGATGCGGCGCCCTACCTCGAGGGGGCCGCCGTCGCCATCGACACCGCCACGGGGGCCATTCGCGCCATCGTCGGAGGACGCGACCTGCGCGCGAGCC
>CAZGNH010000269.1:0-1930 GCA_964527025.1 uncultured Chthoniobacterales bacterium
TTGGAGCCAATTCCCAACTGGGCCGATGACAAAACAAATCCTCAGAGGACGAAAAGCTTCACTCAAATCCTCAGCCACTTCACGGGCAGTTCGGCGAGCTGCACCTTGTGCCCGAGGGGCAAACCCTCGCGGGCATGGCGGCCTTCAGGGACTCCCATGCTATTACCGGCGACAACGCGCGCGAAAAGCCCTATGCCGATCTCCAAGGGCGTCTGACCACCAAGTCGAACACGTTCACTGTTCACTGCCGCGTGCAGGCGTTGAAGAAGGCACCGGGGCCGCCGTACGATCAATGGGACGAAACCCGTGACCGGGTCGCAGGCGAATACCGGGGTTCCACCACCATCGAGCGCTACATCACGCCGAAGGACGAAGCGATTCCCGACTACGCCAAAGAATATGCCGAAAATGCCAATGCCAACCTCCGCGAGCTCGGCAGCTTCTACAAGTGGCGCGTGATCAACACACGCCAGTTTGCGCCGTAAAAAAAGAGGGCGCAAAACTCCTGTCGCGCGGCGGGATCACTGCGGGGAGGAATGCCCGCGCTGCGGCGGGCAACCGCTCCCGGGCCGCCTCGGGGGCCTGTATTCCGACATCGAGGAGGCATGCCGGGACGTCCGCCCGGACCTGCGGGTCGTGGCCTACGACTGGATGTGGAGTCCCGCCTACTACGAGGCGGTATTTTCGCGCTTGTCGCGCGGGTCGGCTGTGTTGACACGCATGGAACGCGGGGTGGACCACACGCCCGATCCGGAGCACCCGGAGTGGCACGGGAGGGTGTATGACGAGTCGGTTGGCTGCGACGGGTTGGGACCCGACTTCCGGCTGGCGCAGGAAATGATGGCGCGTTACGGCGGAAAGCTCATTGTCATGCCGACTCTCTCGGGAATGTTTGAAAGCTTCCAGGTCCCGTGGGTTCCCGCCATGGGCCGGCTTGCGGGGAAGTTTGAACGGATGCTGGCGGGTGGGGTGGATGGTTGGGTCGATTACGACTGCGGAGGCATCCATTGCGGTCCTGTGTTGGACCTCGTTGGCATTGTCAATGCGCACCCCGGCATGGATGCCGCCGACTGGCTGGGGGAGCTCGCCACCCGCCGCTATGGCATGGAGGCTGCGCCGCACGCCCTGGCTCTCTGGGAGTGCTTTGACCGTGCCGTCGGCCTCTGGCCGGGCCAGATCAACGTTGGGAAAGATTTGGATCTTTCCGGACAGTTCGGGGTCGCCTTTGGGTTGCTGCCCCTTCACCCATTCCTGCCCGAGCGTGTCGGCGACGGGGAACAGGCCCGCGTGCGGCACTTCCATTTCGACCCCCACGGGTTCGCCCAACCGGAGGTCATCGGGCCGGTGCGTGCTCTCATGGCAAAGGTGCTGGACTGTGTTGCCGGGGTCCCCGGCCTTTGCGACCGGATTGCGGTCGACACGCCCCCCGGGAATGCCGCCGCCGCACACGACCGCGCCATCATCGAAATGGTTTTGCTCAATTGGCGCAGCACGGCCAATTTCTTTGCCTGGGCGGCGGCGTTGCTCGGGGATGAGTCCGTTGACTTCGACGCAATACTGCGTGATGAGATCGAAACGACCCGCCGGTTTCGTGCGCTGGCCGACCGTCCGGAACTCGGCTATGGCAATATGACGTGGCACCCGGAACGCTGTGTGGCCATGAGTGTCCCGCAGGCCTCCAGCGACCTCTGGCGTGCCATCGAAGTCAACAAGGTGGCCCAGTGGACCCAACAACCCCATGCCGACCTCTGTGGCGACCCATGGGCATGGAAAATCGCGGGCCTTGAGAAACAGCTCAGCCGCCCTCCGGTTCCGGAAGCTCCATAATCCCACCGGCACGGAATGGGTGCCCGCAGGGGCCGCTTGGATGGCCGGGATTGGGTGTTTACAGAAGCGGTGGGGTGTGGGATGGTTTCTTGAGCCTCCTCAC
>CAZGNH010000270.1:0-3442 GCA_964527025.1 uncultured Chthoniobacterales bacterium
TCCGGCCCGTCTGGTGCGGACGGCATACGAAGAGGGGTACGCGATACCGGCGTTCAACACAAACGGGGGCAGCTACGACATCACCCGCGCCGCTGTCGAGGCGGCGGAAGAAACGGGTTCTCCGCTCATTCTGCAGACCTACGAGGGGAATTTGCCGTATCGAGGGCCGCGGCATGCGGCGGAGATCGCGCGGTTTCTGGCGCAGGAGGCGACCGTTCCGGTGGCTTTGGCTCTGGACCACGGGCACACGCTGGAAAGCTGCCGCGGGGTTCTCGAAGCCGGCTACACGGCCATCATGTTCGACGGGTCGGAGGGGACGCTCGAGGAAAACATCGCCGGATCCAAAAAGGCGCGGCGGCTGGCCGATCAGTTCGGCGCGGCGCTTGAGGCCGAGGTCGGGCATTTGCACACGCCGGGGGAAGATCCCGATGCCATTCCGCCGAAGACCGACCCGGACGAGGCGGCGGCTTTTCTGGCCGAGGTTGACGTCGACTACCTGGCCGTGGCCATTGGCACGCGCCACGGGCTATGGAAGGAGCAGAAGGACATCGATTTTGATTTGCTTGGGCGGCTGCGCGACCGTTGCGGAGTGCCGTTGGTGCAGCATGGCACGGGCGGGGTTTCCCTCGGGGATCTGGCCCGCCTTGCCAAAAGCGGCATCGCCAAGGCCAATTTCGGCGAGGTCTTCCGGGCCCCGTACATTGACTACTTCCTCGAAATCGAGAAGGCGATTGACCATGCGGGCCACCCGTGGAAAATCCAACAAAAGGTCATGGAGCGCCTCAAGGAGGACATGAAGGCGATCATTGCCGCGCTGGGCTCCGAGGGCAAAGGGCGATGAAGGCACCCAAAGTCGGGTTCGTTTTTTTCTCCCGCAAGCGGGTGGGGTTCAGCCCCGAGTGGGGCGCGGAGGTCGAGGGACGAGTGCGGGCGTTTGCTTCGGCTGCGCCGTTCGAGGTTTTTGTGGCGCCGACCAAGCCGCTGGATGACGCATCCCTGCGTGCAGCGCTGGCCGAGTGCCGCGCGGCTGGTGTCGAGGTGCCGGTCATTTTGCAGACAACAATGAGCGACGGGCGCCTGGCACCGGTCCTCCAGCAACAATGGGGAGACCCGGTGGTTCTCTGGGCGACGCCCGAACCGGCCGGAGCCAGCAAGGTCGGAGCCTGCGCTCTCGTGGGGGCACACACCTTCGGTGCCCTCTACGCCCAAATGGGCGTGCCCTTTCAATTCATTTACGGCATGCCCGGCGACCAACGCTTCGACCGTGATTTCGCCGACGCCGTCTTCGCGGCCTCCGCGCGGGGGCGTCTGCGCCGCTCCAAGATCGGCCTCATCGGCCGCCATGCACCCGGGTTTCTCGATATGGAGATTGACCCGTTTGTGCTCCACCGGGTCTTCGGCACGCAACTGCACCACTCGAGTCTCCACGAATTCATGGACCGGGTCCATGCGCTCGATGCGGAGCGTGTTGCCGCCGATGTGAAACACGTCCGCTCTCTCGGGCTGCCGTGTGTGGGGGTGACCGGGGAAGACCTCGAGGTCCAGAGCCGCTTTTACCTTGCGCTGCGTGATCTGGCCGCCGAGGAGTCCCTCGATGCCGCCGCGCTGCGCTGCTGGTCCGAGCTGCCCAATATCTCGGGCCAATGGGCCTATCTCGCCTTGGTGCGGCTGGTCTCCGAAAATTTCCCCGCCGCAATGGAGGGGGATGCCGACGGGGCGCTCACCTGCCTGATCGGGGAATTCCTCGGCATGGGGGCCGGGTTCCTCAGCGACTGGCTCGAACACGACGACAAGAGCATCCTGCTCTGGCACCCCGGCAACGCACCCCTCCAAATGGTTCCCGCTGCCGGGACTCCCGGCGGATCGCGACTTGCCCACCATTTCAACGTGCCCAAGCCGACGGTTGTCGAGTCGGTCTTTCCCGCGGGAATGGATCTGACCCTCTTCCGCTTCTGGAGAGTCGGGGAATCCTACCGCTTCTGCTGCATCGAGGGGACAACGACCCCGGTTGAAAATCCGCTGGCCGGCACCCACGCCAACTTTTTGGCCGATGACGGCAACCTCTTCGACCGCTTCGACACATGGCTCCACGCGGGATTCCCCCACCACATCGCCGTCTTCCAAGGCCGCCATGCCCGCCGCCTCCGCCGCCTTGCCCCGATGTTTGAGGCTTCCAGTCTCAAAGCCTTGAGCTGACAAAATCTCCTTTCTTCGGACAGGTTCCAATGGCCCGGGGTGCAGGACAAAATTTTTCCCTCAGGCAGCGAGAGGCAGAGAGTCGCATCCATAAAGGATGCCAGTCCGCGCATTGAATCAAAATGGCGCCAGCGAGTGCGGTTGGCATCCGGGGAGGGCGACCCCAAACTCAATTACGTGTTTGTGGCGACCAGAAGGGAGCGGCCTTCATCGGCGGGATCGGCAACACCCTTTCCAGCATCCGCGCCAATGTCCAATGTCGCCCTCATGCATCTGATGTTATTGCATCAGATGTGGATCTCAAGGAGGGTCTCACGTGTTGCATTGGAGGAAAATTCTTGTCTGGATTGTACGGACCGGGCAAATTACCCGGCACATTCCATGAACCCCACCTTCGATATCACCGCCGACGGCGGACAACTCGGTCCGGTCAAATTCCGACTCGGGAGCCGGACCGTGGAGCCGTTTTCCACCGCGCCCTGGTGCGACACACCGGAAGCCCGCAAGCTCATACCCCTGCTCCGTGAATTGCGGGGCGATTTCTTTTGCGCGCCGTTCGGCGACGGCCCTGCCTGGCGCGGCGAGTTGCATCCACCCCATGGCGAGCCCGCCAACGCCAGATGGAAAGTCACAAGATCCGAACCCGGACGCCTGACCGCCACGCTGCAGACCCGCATCCGTCCGGGCAGGATCACAAAGATCGTCGAGGCCCGGGACGGCGGGACCAATCTGTACCAGACCCATTTGCTGGAGGGGTTCCGGGGCTCCATGTGCCTTGGCCATCACGCCATGCTCGACTTCACGCGCAACGGCGCGGGACGCATCTCCACCAGCAAACTGCGGCTTGCGCAGGTCCTCCCGGCCCCGTTTGAAAACCCGGCCACGGGCGGTTATTCCTCGCTAAAAGAGGGGGCGTGGTTCCGCAGTCTGGACAAGGTGCCTCTTGCCGCCGGCGGAACAACCGACCTCACCCGCTATCCCGCCCGCGAAGGCTTCGAGGATCTCGTCATGCTCCACCACAAGGACGAGAAGGATTTTGCGTGGGCTGCTGTCGTTTTCCCGGAGAAAAAATTCCTCTGGTTCTCATTGAAAAACCCCGCCCATCTGGCCTCCACCGTGCTGTGGCACTCAAATGGCGGACGCCACTACCCTCCGTGGAACGGACGCCACCGCGGCGTGCTCGGTATCGAGGATGTCACAGCCTATTTCCATCTCGGCCTCGCCGCGTCGCTGGCCGACAACCCGT
>CAZGNH010000271.1:0-2466 GCA_964527025.1 uncultured Chthoniobacterales bacterium
GTCCCGAGGGCTCGATGAGCAGCGAGCGTTTGTCGGGGGAGAGGCGGGGGAGGGCGAAGGTTGCGCCGTAGGCCCCGGCCCATTCGTAATTGTCCACGAGGGTCCATGCGAGGTAGCCGCGGATATCGGCTCCGTCGTGGAGGGCGCGTTTGAGCTGCGCGATGTGCTCGCGGTAGTAGCGGATTTTCTTTTGTTCGCTCTGGGTGCCGATGCCGTTTTCCGAGACGACCATGGGCTTGCCGTAGCGGCGGTGGACCTTCATGAGGACCGCGTGGAGCCCCTCGGCATCCACCTCCCACCCGTTCTGCGTGTAGTCGCTGGTGATTTCCCCGATCGGGCGTTTGATAAAGCGCAGGGCCGAGGCATCCTGCGAATAGTAGTAGTTCACGCCAATGAGGTCGGTCACGTCCGCGACCGCATCGAGGTGGTCCCAATTCTGGTGCTGCATCATCTGGTAGACGAAGCCGGTGGGATCCTGGAGGTGGTTGCGGCGCCAGTTCGGCAGCGAGTAAATGCCCATGATGAGGGCGTCGGGGCGGTGGCGGCGGATGGCGGCGGCCGCGTCGCGGTACATCGAGACGGCGGTGCGGTGGGCCTTTTTGAGAGAGCCGAAACCGAGGAGGATGCCCGGAGGCCAGTGGCCTCCGAAGTAGCCGATGTAGAGGGCGCCGTTGGGTTCGTTTTGGGGGACGAAGATGCGGACATGCGGGGCGAGAGCCGCGGCCATTTTTTCGACGTAGCGGTTCCATGCGGGCTCCACATCCGGGTGGAGGAAATTCGAGCGGGTTTTGTTGGCGGGGTCGTAGAGCCAGTCGGGGAAGGTGAAGTGCCAGAGGGTGACGATGGGCTCGATGCCGTTGGCTTTGAGTTGGCGGGCCATGCGGGCGTATCGCGCGATGGCGGCTTCGTTGAAGACGCCGGGGCGCGGCTCGACGCGGGCCCACTCAACCCCGAAACGGTAATGGGTGACTCCCATCTCCACCAGCGCTGCAACGTCCTTGTCGAAACGCGACCACCCATAGGCCGCCCCGTCACCACGCGCCGGTATCTTCCCCTCCTCCGCAAACACATCCCAGTCGGTCTTGAAATCAAACGGCGACCCCGCCGCCAACCCGCGGTCCTCGTTCTGGTAACTCGAACTCGAGGTCCCCCACCAGAACTTGCCGGTTTTGATCTCCGGTCCCCCCGCCGCCACCGCAGGCATTTTGCAAGCCTTCGGGGGCAGGACGCAGCCGCCGCAGGCAAGCGCCAGAGCCGCGGACACAATGCAAAAAGGTCGGCGCATACGCATGCACACCAATATACCAGACCGCGGCGTCACGGCAACGCCGAAGCCTTTGCGGGGTCGATTGGCGATTGGGCGCAGGGCGCACAGGCCCTAGAACGCGACCGCCATGTGGATGCCCAGCACAGTTGCATTGGCGACGAGGCCCCTGCCGCCCGGGCGGATCACATATTGGATGAAGGGCTGCACACAGGCCCACCGGTTGATCTGGCACCGGTAGTCAAATTCCAGAACCCCCTCGTAGTCGTGCACCGGCGCAAGGCCCGCGCGCTCTTCGTTCCGCGCAAGCGCATCCCCATACTTCCCAAAACCAAAAACAACCCCCGCCTCGTCGTCATCCCTGCCCGGCAACACCCCGCGGTAAATCGCCCCCGTATGAAAATAAAACGGCATCGCATTCTCCGCAGGCGGCGCAAAATAAAAATACGAAAGCAGGGACAGCCCCTCCTGCGACTTTCCCCCCTTCGGATCCGCTCCCCCCGCCTCGCGCCAAACCATCTGATCGGCCTGCCAGTAAAGCCCCCACTGCCCCTGCTGGCTGCCCCCGGAAGGAGAGAGATTGCGCCCGCCCCAAAAATACCCCCCCCATGCCAGCTTGCCCGGCAGTTGCCCGCTTCCCCATTTCGGGAGCACACCGGCCTCCCCGAGCGCAAACAGGCCGTTGATTCCGGCCGGGCTCGCCGCGGCAAAGGCCATGCCACGGTTGCCTGTGGCCGCCCCGCCCGGCACCGCCGCATACATCCCCCCCTGCACGTAACACCACGCCGCCGGCTCCACCCGCACCAGCCCGCCCCATGCCGCATAACTCGACGACCAACCCACCCCATTGGCCGTAAGCCCCTTGCTGCTTACAATCATGTTGTTGCGAAACAACCGCGAGCCCGGCTGCTGCACAAAAAATTCCCACGGATTCTGCCACCCACCCGAAAACGTCAGCAACCCGGGCACCCCGAAAACTTCCGGCGTCGTGTAGGTCAGGTAAAAAGGCAGCAGCCGCCACCCCATCCCGCTCTGATAAGGCGCAGGATTAAACACCGGCGACGCCCCGGCATATTGGTTCACATCCGGCCCGCTCCGCCACCGCACCCCACCGGTCAATGTCAGCCCCCCATACTCCCTCCACCCCATCAACATCCCCACATCCACCTTCCCCCCAAACACCAGCTCCTCCTCAAATACTC
>CAZGNH010000272.1:0-21700 GCA_964527025.1 uncultured Chthoniobacterales bacterium
GCCCCCAAGGGGGGGAAAAAACGCGCGCGGCTACCGGTCGCCGGCATGCGCAACCGGCCCGCCCCCCCGGTCGGGGCGAAAGCCGATGGCGCCGTCATCGCGCGCGGGACCCTGGCAGAGATCGGCGGCCGGTCGGTGGCGAAACTCAAAGCC
The DNA here is from genome assembly GCA_964527025.1 of uncultured Chthoniobacterales bacterium. Lineage (GTDB taxonomy): Bacteria > Verrucomicrobiota > Verrucomicrobiia > Chthoniobacterales > Terrimicrobiaceae > CAZGNH01. Next base: position 154 of record CAZGNH010000272.1, read on the forward strand.
GGGTTGCCGCCGGTCGGCACGAATTGGAAGCAGATCGAATTGCTGGTGGACGGCCGGGTGGTGGACACGGTCGCGATGCCGGATGTGGAGGCCCAGCGCGCCAAGGCGTTGCCGGAGCTGAAATATGTGTTCCAGCCCTTCTGTTTCTTCGGCAACGACCTGCCGGAGGGCGATTTTGCGGATCCGGTGGAGGCCGGAAACATCCTGGGCCCGGCCACGGTCCGGGTGACGTACTACGACGCGCAGTTCCAGCCGGTCGCCAGCGCCGACAAGCCCGGCCGGTATGGCGCGATCGTCGAAATCACCCCGGCCCAGGGCGCGGTCATCCATCGTTATGTCACGCTGTACCGGTTGCCGGGCGATCTGCACTGGCTGGACCAGCGGGACCTGAAACTGCCGGTCACGATCGAGTTGCCGCCGGAACTGGGCTTCAACCCCGGGATTGTGCGGGAGCAGCAGGAGACGCTGGGCGAGTTCACGAAACGACTCTGGATGGACGGGTTCACGAAGTCGGCCGATAGCGCCATCGTGATGGCGTGGCTGGCGGAGACCGCGCCGGGGACGCGCACGACGGCTCGCAATGATCCGTGGAGCGCGGAGCGCAAATGGATGCATGAATTGAAGCGTCGGACCGGCCATGCGTCGCCATTGCCGTATCACGCGCTGCTGCCGCAAAACCCGGAGCCGAAGATGCCGGCCATCATCGTGCTGCACGGTTCGGGTGAGCGCGCCAACCCGTTCGAGAAGATCGCCAACCACGCCATGGCCCGTTATGCCAAAGCGCACACGAATTTTCCGTTCATCGTCATCATCCCGCACTGTCCTCCGGGCCAGTGGTGGCAGGTGCCGGCGCTGGACGAGCTTTACGACGAGGTGCTGGAGAAATACCCGGTGGATCCCGACCGGGTTTATCTGACCGGCCAGAGCATGGGCGGGTTCGGCAGTTGGATGTGGGCGGCGGAACATCCCGGACGGTTCGCCGCGGTGGCGCCGGTTTGCGGCGGCGGCGATCCGCGCGAAGCGGAGTATCTCCGGGATGTGCCCATCTGGAATTTCCACGGCGCGAAGGACCCGGCCGTGCCGGTCCGGCTCAGCGACGAAATGGTCGAGGCGCTGCGGAAAGTCCAGGGCCGGGTGCGGTACACCGTTTACCCGGACGCCGGGCATGGCATCTGGGATACGGTGTACAAGACGGATGAATTCTACACCTGGCTGCTCCAGCAAGTCCGCCAGCAGCCCGCCCAACCCCGGGGCTCGAGAGAAAATAATCATGGGAAGAACATTTTGAATTAACACACAACCCACAACCAAACGAATACCCAAAATGACAACGAACATCAGCCTGCAAACCGACACCCTGAAAGAACAGACCCGGGACCCCAACGCGAAGCACGTGGATGTGCTGGTGATCGGTGGCGGACCGTCTGGCGTGGGCGCGGCGTTCGCTGCCGCGCGCCTGGGCGCAAAGGTGTTGATCATCGAACAGTTCAACTGCCTCGGTGGGGTCGGCACCGCCGCCGGACACGGTCATATGTCCATCCTGTGCGCCTGGCAGACCCAGACCCGCGTGGTCGGCGGGATTGCTCACGAGATCTGCCGCCGCATCCACGACGAGGGCTTCGGCAAATCGGATCACTATGGGTCCATGTATGAAGTTGAAGGGCTCAAATTCATCTACGATAAAATGGCCAAAGAATGCGGGGTGGAAGTCCTGTTTCACACTTTTTTTTGTGAGACGATCATGGACGGCGACCGTGCGGTCGGCGCTGTGGTACAGAATAAGACGGGCCGCTATCCGATCTACGCCCAGCGCGTCATCGACTGCACCGGCGATGGGGATCCGGTGTTTTCGGCGGGTGCGCCTTGCGAAATCGGCCGGGCCGGTGACCACCGCTGCCAGCCGGTGACGATGATGTTCACCATCGGCGGCGTGGACTGGCCCCGAGTTCTGGAGGCACGCGCGGGGGACTGGGTATTGACCAAGACGTGGGAACTTGCCCAGCGGAACGGGGACATGGAGCCCTTCCAGTCATGCGTCATGGGCTTCTGGTGGAGCCCCACCCGGCCCGACCAGGTCGGTGTGAACTTCACCCACATGACCAACATCGACACCACGAAGACCGAGGAGTTGAGCGCGGCGACCATCGAAGGACGCCGCCAGGCCTGGCACATGATGCCGGTCTTCCGCAAGTATGTCCCCGGCATGGAAAATTGTTACATGATCAGCACGCCGGGCACCGTCGGCCTGCGCGAATCGCGCCGCGCGATGGGCGACTATGTGCTGACCGAGGCCGATATGCACGCGCACCGGGAGTTCGAGGACTCCATCGGCTACGGATCGTTTTTCATCGACATCCACAATCTCGACGGCCCCGGCATGGCCAAAACCACCCAGCGGCCCGATCCCGGCTTCAAGTATCAGATTCCGTTTCGCATTCTCTGTCCGCAGAATGTGGAGAACCTGCTGGTGGCCGGCCGCTGCGTGTCGGTGACCCACGTCGGCCTGGGCTCGCTGCGCGTGATGATCCAGTGCATACTCATGGGTGAAGCCGCCGGTACTGCAGCGGCACTGTCGCTGCGGCAGAACGTGACCGCCCGCCACGTGGACATCAAGTCCTTGCAGGCCGAACTGCGCGCACGCGGCGGCATCCTCAGCGAGGAAGACATTGCCAAAGCCAACCCGCCGGCCCGGGCCACGGACGGAGACCAGTGAAATAGCCTGTTCCAGACATGTCCAAAGAGATCGAGACCGTTTGAAAGACCAAACCTAATAGGGGAACACCACATGAGCAAATACCAAGGCCTCACCCGCCACGCCGCCAACCCCATCATCCGTCCGGAGGATGTCCCCTTCGAGTGCGCTGCCGTATTCAATGCCGGCGCCACGATGTTCAACGGCAGATACCTCCTGCTGCTGCGCATCGAGAACTACAAGCGGCACATGCACTTCCATGTCGCCACCAGCAAGGACGGCATCAAGTTCGACATCAATCCCGAACCCATCCACTACCCGCTGCATCCGGTCGAGGCCAAGCACGGCGGCGCGTTGGCCGGCAAGATGCGTTTTGATCCGCGCATCACCAAACTGGAGGATGCTTACTACATTTGTCATGCCACCTATGTCGTCGGGCTGGACTGCCTCTGGGGACTGGCCCGGACCACCGACTTCGTCAACTTCGAGCCGCTCTACACCAGCCTGCCGGCCAACCGCAACGCCATGCTCTTCCCCGAGAAGATCAACGGGCTCTATGCCCGGCTCGACCGTCCCATGCTCCCCGGCGAGGGCGGCGCCATCTGGCTGAGCTACTCGCCCGACCTCCGCTACTGGGGCGACCACATGCCGGTGCTTATTCCCACCACCGGCTGGAACTACACCAAACTCGGTCCCGGCGCGCCGCCGATCCGGACCCCGCAGGGCTGGCTGGAGATTTACCACGCCACCGCACGCAATTGCTCCGTGCTCAACTACTTCCTCGGCGCGGTTCTCCTCGACCTGGAGGATCCGTCCAAGGTGCTCGGCCACTGCGACCGCTTCCTCCTCCAGCCGGAGAAGGACTACGAATGCGTGGGACAGGTTCCCAATGTCGTGTTCACCTGCGGAGCGGTGGAGAACGGCGATGGCTCCTTGAACATCTACTACGCCGGCGCGGACAAATACACCTGCCTGGCCACGGCCCGCACGGAAGAACTCGTGCAGGGGTGTCTGTCTCACTAATTTATCCTCCCGCAGGCCGTTTTTCATTGATCTCCCAACCCACATTTCGGATATTCACCGCTCTCTTCCGCGCTCTCCTGCTTCCCGCACCGGTCCCGCTGCACGCGGGCGGGGACCGGCTCTCCCACGATGAACCAGATGCATAAGTTAGCTCCAGCCTTCACTCTCCGCTCTGCCTTGGCCAGCGTTCTGGCCATGCTGGGGAGCGCGGTGCTCGTCAACTATGTTCATGTGGTCCTGGCCGCCCACTGGCCGGGGGAGCATGCCTACATCATTCCCGGGCTCTGGGTGTTTTTTGGGATTTTTGCCATCTGTGCTCTGGCTTTCGCGGTTTTCAAGTTGCGGCTTCTGACCCGTCCGGAACTGCTCTGCGTGCTCTATACCGTCCTTTTAAGCGGGCCGATGATGTCGCAGGGATTCTGGCATCGTGTGGTGTCCATCTCCTCCACCATCCCGCGCACCAATGACTTCGCGAAAATCGATGCTTTCAGCGACAAGTTCTGGCCGGTGGGCCCGAATTTCCTGTCCGACGCGGATTTTCGCTCCGGCGACCGCACCAGCCTCACCGGCTCCCACCGGCTCGAGGTCGTGGACCATACTGTCTCCCGGGGCGAAGAAATTCTTGTCCTCGAGAACCAGATGCCCGGAGAGACCTCGTCGATCCGTCTGCAAATTCCGGTCAAAACCGATGCGTCCGATGGGGTCATGCCCGGCACGCCTCTCCTCGCCAGCGCCCTCCTCCGCTTGGAAAATCTGGACGGGAACAGCCGGTATTTCATCCGCCTGTTTGCCGATGACGACCCGGTTTCGACCGAAGTGGTCTATGCGCGGACGGCGCAGCCACCCTCCGTGATCCACCCGCAGGGTTTCCAACGGGAGGGAGCTTACAAGGTCAACGCGCCCGAAAATCTGCGTGATTTTTTGGTCATGGAAATCGGTTTGGAAGGGCCCGGAACTCTTTATGTGGCCGACCCGCAGCTCCGCAGTGTGCTGGCCATGGAGCAGCTTTTCACCGGTCGCAAGATTGTTTCGGAGACGGAATATGCGATGTTGCCGGAGCCGCAAAGGCACGGGCTCGTCGTGCGGCCCGACCACATGGCCAGCCTGCGTGGGGTGCAATACCTGCTCACCGGGTTCATTCCCTGGAGTGCATGGTGGCGCCCGCTTCTGGCCTGGGGAGGGGTCGCTGTCCTTCTGCTGCTGGGCACTCTGAGCGTGGCGGTGATCATGCGCCGCAAGTGGATCGACAGTGAGAGGTTTTCGCTCCCGCTGACCCGCATTCCCACGATGCTGGTCGGGGAACCGGGGGAGTCGGACCGCTCCTTCCTGCCCGGAGTCTGGCGCAACCGGATGATGTGGCTCGGTTTCGCGCTGGGGTTTCTGTGGTGTGCCCTCAAGGTGATGAGTTTTTACAACCCGGCGATTCCCAACCCTTCCATCACGGTGCCGCTTGGTGCCTACTTCGGCCCCGAGTGGGGGGACACCTGGAAAATCACGTTCACGGTCTTCGCGCTTTTTGTCAGCATTGCCATTTTTGTCGAGCTCAACATCCTGATCAGCTTTGTGGTTGGTTTTTTCCTTTTCCGGCTGCTTTATTGGTATGGTCATGTCACCGGCATGTCGGCGGTTCCCGGCTTCCCTTACGCCAGCGAGCAACAGGTCGGAGCGTATATCGCCTATGCCTTGCTGCTGCTGGTCTTCTCCCGGAAGTATCTGGCCGAAGTGATGAAGGAAGCCTGTTCCTCCGGAAAAACAAGCCGGGATGAAATTTTTTCCTACCGCACGGCCTTGCTGTTGTTGCTCGGGGTGGTGGCTGGCACGGCGGCGTGGGCGACCTGGGTCGGGCTTTCCGTGTGGGGCATGTGGCTGCTCCTGGGGTTCCTGCTGTCCATCGGGTTTGTATCCATGCGCATCCGCGCGGAGTGCGGTGTGCCTTTTGGATATTTCACCCCGGCCAATGCCGCACTGGTCATCATGCTCTTGGGCGGAATCGGAGCCTTTGGCCCGGCCTTGGTTATTTTTGCCTTCATGGCCAGTTTTCTCATCACCGGGGCAGGCTTCTTCCTCATCCCGGGGGCGCAGCTGGAATTGCTGGAGATCGGGCGGCGTTACGGCATCCGGCCCCGGCATATTCTGCTCACCTGTCTCCTGGCGCTTGTCGGGGGAGTTTTGATTGGCGGCTGGTCGTTCCTGTCGATCAGTTACGCAATGGGTGGGGACAGCTTGCGCTTCCCATGGGCCTACGAACACAAAGCCTGGTATTTCAGTGAACTCAACAAGGAACTGGCCCAGGCCGGACTGGCTTTGGCCGGAGGTGAGGCGGCGACAACCAGTGCGGCGACAAGTAATGACAGCTCGATTTATGGTTACGTTTACGGTGCGGCGGGTGCGACGGTGCTGACTGTCTTGCGCCAGATTTTTGCGGGATTCTGGTTGCACCCGCTTGGGTTCATCATGGGTTCGACCCACATGATGGGGATTGGCGGAGGCAATTTGTGGGGCAGCATCCTCGCCGCTTGGGCCATCCGGCTCATCGTGGTCAAAATCGGCGGCGCGGAAACGGTCCGACACAAGCTGCTGCCGTTTTTTGTGGGGGTGTTTCTGGCCGCGGTTTTGGTGACGTTGGGCAGCGTGGTTTACGCCAGCCACCTTCGTGCGCAAGGCGCACAAATTATTTTTTCCGATTTTCTCTGATCCGCTATGCGCTCTCTGCAAGACAATCTCATCGGCACGATCCTCTTCCTGGTGCTTCTGGTCGCCGCGATGCTGGCGAGCCTGAGCATATTTTCACCGGCCCCCCGCCCCGCAGTTTCTGCCTTTGAGCTGGATTACGATACCGGGCCCATGCGGGCGGCCCTGGCCCCGGGCTCGGTCGATGCCATCATGGGCGAATTGGAGGCCCTCGGCCCGAGGGTCCTTGGCACGGATTCCCATGGGCGGGCGGCGGACTTCATCGCCTCGCAGTATCGTGCGGCGGGACTCGAGGTTTTTCAACTCAAGGGCGAGGCCGTGGCTCCGGTCACCTCGGTGCGCCGGATGGAAGACGAGAGCGGCGAACTATTACCTGGTGTCGAGATTTACCCCTTCCTTCCCAATTCTTTCCAGCCTGTGGTCACGCCTCCCGGAGGACTGACCGGCGAGCTGGTCCTGCTCAACGATGAATCCCTGCGCCCCCGCCGTGATTTCACGGGGGTCATCGGGGTGCTCAATCTGCAGGATATTCCCGCCAGTTTGGGCCTCGAGTGGACCCGCTATGCGGAGCGGGGAATCAGCGGACTGATCCTGGTGCATCCCGGGGGCATGGATGCCATGCCTTGGCGGAGGATTTTCCTAGCCCAAGGAATGCAAAGCGAGCTTCCGGTCAATTTTTTGCGCGCCGCGGCCAACGAAAAATTACTGCAACATCTTGGCCAGACCGTGCGTGTGAAGTTGGAAATGCGATTCGAAGAAGTGCCGAGCCCGGTGCTGGTCGGCCTCCTGCGTTCGGCAGAGCCCGCAAACGAGGCGTTGGTGCTGCCCGTTGCCTACGACCAATACGGTCTCCTGCCCGACTATGCAGTGAACAGCCTGCAGACCTTCCCGCTGGCCACCCAACTTGCGCTGGTCAAGGGCTTTGCCTCCTACCGGGGTCGGCTCCAGCGCGACGTCATTTTTGTGGCTACGGGCGCGCAATATGCCGGGTTCGCCGGCCTGGATCACTTGCTGCGTCAACTGGGGCCGGCGGGGACAGGGGAGGTGACGGGTGCCCGTCTGGAGGCCGACCTTGCCGGGGAAACCCGCCGACTGGAAGAAATCAACCGCTTGCTTGACTGGATGAACACCCCGGGCTTTTTCTCGGACCCGGCGGACACCCTCCGGGGTTTCCAAGCCCTCCCGCCCGCCGAGCGCAGGATTTTTACCGAGCAGCTGCGTTACGTTCTCAACACCAAAGTTTTCGAGTTGTCCGAGGACCTCCTGCAAAAGCGGATCGAGTTCGAGCGGGGTGACACCAGCCAAACCCAGCGGCCCGAGTACGAAGCGTTCGTCCAGTCCCAGCGCTGGCATGACGATGTCGCCACCGCGGCCGGCCTGCCTTTGGAAAGGCTCCTCGAGCGCCGGGCCCAGGGGGTCGAGCCCCCGGCCCTTTTTGTCGAGGTGCACGATTTGCACGGCCTGCTCGTGCGCCGCATGGCCGAGTTGCGGGATTTCCACTCCGGGATGGCAGACATGCTGCAGCAGGGCCGGGAACTCAACCGCATATTCTCCGCCTACCAGGACCTGTATGTCGTGAGTCCGGCTTTTCTCCCGCGCTTGGAGGCGGATACTGCGGGGAAGGACCGGGTGAGTTTCGTCCTCGGAGGACCGCTGGAAATCGGGGAGTTTGACCGGGCGGCCAATGTGGTTTCCCCCGGGTTTGCTGGCTTGATCGATACCGTGGTGCAACAAGCCGACTTGAGCGGATCCGTCGCCTGGCAATCCCCGGTGGGCCAGAAGCAGGCAGATATTTACCGTTCGGTGGCAAACTTTCCAACCCCGACCGCCAACTGGAACGAGATGGGTTACCGCGCCTTCACGCTCATCAACACCGACCGTCCGCCGACTTACCAAAAACTGTCGGAACCCATGGTTGGAAAATTCCCCTCGGCCGCGAGCATGGAGCCTTCGCTGCAATTGGCCGGGGAGCTGACCTTGGCGCTGGCCAAGGGTGGGGGAAACATCGCCCAGCCGCCCCGCACCCGCCCCTGGCAATACTCGGGGCGCGTCCTGGCCGCCGATGTCGGGCGCTCCCTGGTGCCGAATTATCCGGTGGCGCACGCCTTGGTGGCCTCCAAAGCATCCTTATCACAGATCAGGGACAGTCCCGGGCGCTATACCGGACTGCGGATATTCACCGACCCCTATGGCCGCTACTCCCTCCTGGATGCCTCCACGCGTTTGTCGTTCCCCCCCAAGTTCAATCTCCAAGCTGTGGTCTATGGGAGTGACGGGTTGATCAAATATATGAAGGACGAAAGCCCGGCCACGCAGTCCCTCTATCGTTCGATCGGGCTGAGCGAATTGAGCCGTGATTTGCGGAACGTCAACCTGGTGGTTTTCCGGGCCTCCCCGGTGGCAATTCTCGACTTGGTCAACCCGCAGACCCTGCGCCCCTTCTCGTCGGTCGAGCTGCTCGCGAAAGGCAGTCTCACTCCGTTTCGCCGGTTCAACAAGGTGGAACCAGAAGGATCCTTCCTCAGTTTCATTCCGCCCGAGGCCTACTTTTTGGCCACGTTCCGGGCCGGCACCCCGGACAACGAGCTGGTCCAAGTGGTGCGATCTTTCATGAGCGGGGAGGCGGCGGAACGGTCCTCATCGGGGGATGAAATCGATGGTGAAGGCTACTTGGCCCAGGATCAAACCATCCTTTCCGGGGCCGCTTACGAGCAGGCCCGCTCCATGCACCGCATCAACGAATCACGCATCGGCCTGCAGAGAGAAAAAGGGATGGTCGATCCCAACACGGTCGAATTCCACGACCAAAGCTCCGCGCGGCTGAAGGGCGCCTCCGACCCCGCGCCAGAGCAAAGCTTTTTCCAGCGCATGCTCCAGGCCCGCGAGTCCCTGACCTACTCCATCATTGTTCACCCCATCCTGCGCGGAAATATCAACGAGGCCGTGGTGAGCATCCTTTGGTATATGGCCCTGCTCATTCCTTTCATGTTTTTCTTCGAAAAACTCGTCTTTGCGTTTTCCGATATCCGGAAGCAGCTCGCGGCCCAGGCCGCCATTTTCCTCGTTGTCTTTCTGCTCCTCCAACTGCTGCACCCCGCATTCCAAATCATCCGGTCCTCGTTCATGATCCTTTTGGGATTTTTTATCCTGATGATTTCTCTCGCCATCACCCTGCTCTTTGCCGGGAAATTTCGCGAGAACCTCGAAGAGATCAAGCAGCGGCGCGGTCGCGTCACGGCGGCGGAAGTCAACACCATGGGGGTGATCGGCACGGCCTTCGTGCTCGGCATCAACAACATGCACCGCCGCAAAGTGCGCACCGGTCTGACCTGCCTGACCCTGGTGCTGATCACCTTTGCCATGATTTGTTTCACCTCGATCTACAGCGATTTTAAGGACTCGCGGACAGCTCTGGGTCCGGCCGCTTATCAGGGTTTGCTGGTGAAAAACGAAAAGTATCTGCCCATCAGCAAGGCGGAACGCTTTGCCCTTGAAACCCGGTATGGCTCCGAATATCCGGTCGCTCCGAGGTCGATGTATCTCGGCAAGCGCAATGTGGAGAACGAACGGCTGTTGCCCCGCTTGGAAGCCGAGTTCACGGCTCCCGACGGGCGCGTGCGCAAGCAAAATTTCGGCTCGATCATCCGCTTCGCGCCTAACGAACCACTCCGGGAACAGCTCCGATTCGTCAGTCAGCCCTATTGGTTCGGGGATGATCTCGAGGGCCGGAAAGTGCTGCCCGTCATGATTCCCCAAAGCATGGCGCAAAGCTTGGGGATCACGGTCGAGGACGTGCATGCCGGAACCGCCACCCTCCGCATCAATGGCACGCCGTTCCAAGTGGCCGCCATTTTCGATGAAGCCAGCTATGCGGCGATGCGGGATTTGGACGGACGCCCGATTCTGCCCTTCGATGTCCGGGGGTTGGGTGATTTGGAGATGGTTCCCGGCAGCGGCCTGGATGTTCTGGGCGATGAAGGTGGAGTTCTGATCCCCCCTTCGGAGATCATCCTTGCGCCGCACGTCGAGAACCTGGGGGTTCCGGTGCCTGATTCCGACAACCGGCTGGTTTCGCTGGCTTTGGATATGAACAGCGCCGGTCTCCGCAAGGCGAACGAGGAGGTCAGGAGCTTTTTGGAGCAGCGCGCCCGCCCCGCATTTTTCGGCTTGGACGGCACCGCCTTCCGGGGAGTCCGGATGCGCGTCTCGGATTTTTCCGGGTTGCTCGATCTGGTGATTCCCCTGATCATTGCTGCCCTTACCGTCCTGAATACCATGAAAGGTTCGGTCTATGAGCGGCGGGATGAGATTTTCGTCTACAATGCCGTGGGCATCGCCCCGAAATTTATTTTCGCCATGTTCTTTGCGGAGGCCTTCGTTTACGCGGTCGTGGGCTGCGTGGCCGGGTATTTGTTGAGCCAGGGCACCGGCTCGGTCCTCACCGCCCTGGATCTCACTGGCGGATTGAACATGACCTTCGCTTCGGTCAACAGCATCTACGCTTCGCTGGCCGTCGTGGCGGCCGTCTTCATTTCCACCTACTTCCCCGCCAAATCCGCCATGGAAATTGCCGCGCCCGCCGAGGACGCCGGATGGAAAATGCCCGAGCCCGAGGGTGATACCTTCCACCTCGAGCTGCCCTTCACCTTCGACAGCCGGGAGCGCATCGCCGTGCTGGCCTTCTTTAATCGTTTCCTGCTCGATCATGGCGAGGGAGGCGCGGGAAATTTCTCCGCCGGTCCGCCGCGCTACGACCTCTGCGGGTCGCGGGGCAGCGGGCCACAGTCCGTCGTCCCCTCGATCCACGCCACGATCTGGCTCAAGCCCTACGATCTCGGGGTTTCGCAAAACCTCGTCATCGAGACGCCGTTCGACCCGTTGATCGGGGAATTCACCGCCACCCTGCGACTGACGCGCGAGTCCGGCACGCGGGAATCGTGGGTTCGGGTGAACCGGACATTTTTGACCGGCATCCGCCGGCAGTTCTTGCATTGGCGGGCTGTTTCGCCTGCCATGAAAAACACCCTTTTCGAGGAGGTGCGCCAACAAATGGAGCTGCCCTCCCCAGCCGAACACCAAGCTCCAATCGGGAGCTCACCTTCCCTCTCAGTCTGATCTTCAGGACAACCCCGTAATTCACCTATCCGATGCGAAAGCACCCCAAAGTCGACAAAGAGCTGGAGCAATACCGCAACCTGCTCGAAAGCCCCACCGAATTTAAAGATGGATTTGGGTGGTCGACGATCATCGGCATCTTTTTCTGTGGACTGGTCATGATGCCCGGCTCGATCTACCTGGGATTGATGACGGGTGGCGACATGACATCGGCGGCCACCTGGGTCACGGTGATTCTCTTCAGCCAGATCGCGCTCCGGGCCATGAAGCCCCTTTCCAAGCAGAACCTGGTCACCCTGCTGTATGCCAGCCGGTTCATGATGACCGGCTATCTCCTCATGCCGGGGGGGCCGATCGGCCCGCTCATCTACCGGGCTTTCTTGATCAACAGTGATGCCGTGCGTGAGCAGGGCATGGGCAACTCATTCCCGAGTTGGTGGGTGCCCTCATCGGACAGTCTCGCTATCGTCGAACGCAACCTCCTGCATAGCGACTGGCTCGTGCCCATCGCCCTGCTCGCCTTCATCATGGTGGTTTCCGTGATCAAAAAATACACCCTCGGTTACTTTTGTTTCCGCCTGACATCGGATATCGAAAAGCTGCCATTCCCGCTTGCTCCAATCCAAGCACAGGGAGCCATGGCCATGGCCGAGGAGAATGCGGGCCCCAAGAAAAAGTCATTCCTCAAACGCTTCGGAAAATCCCCCGCTGAAACCGCCGTGGCAGAGTCTTCTGAAAACGGGAAGCCCCCCGGACCGCAGTTCTCGAAGTGGCGGCTCTTCTCGCTGGGTGCCTCACTGGGCATCGCTTTTGGCACGATTCTCGTGGGTGTTCCGGCGATCACCGGGTTGGTCTTGGAGAAGCCGGTTTTCCTCATTCCCCAGCCTTTCGTGGACCTCACCAATGTGACCGAGGCCTTTCTGCCGGCTGCTCCCATCGGGGCCACCATCGACCTCGGAATCATTCTCCTCGGGTTCGTGATTCCATTCTGGGCGGTCGTTGGAACGTTCATCGCCGTGCTGCTGACCTTCTTTCTCAATCCCTTGCTGCACCACTTCGGGGTCCTGACCACCTGGCAGCCGGGCATGGACACCATCAACACCCAGTTTTCCAACAACGTCGATTTCTGGCTCAGCTTTGGCATCGGCACGGCTCTGGGCATCGCCATCGTTTCCATCTTTTCCGTGACTCGTGCGTTCATCAATCTCACCCGGGAGCGGAAGGACAAAAAAGCCGATGTCCCGGCCGACATCTGGCAGACACCCAAGGGCCGCGGGGACTTTCCGCTGTGGCTGGCGGCGCTGGGTTACTTCGTGGCCGCCACGGCTTTGATCGTGCTGGTTCATCACTTGATCCCGCAACTGCCGGTTGTTTTCTTGATCGCCTTCAGTTTTGTCTATGCACCTCTCATGTCTTACGTGAACGCCCGCCTCTCCGGTATCTCCGGGCAGGACGTTGAGATTCCGTTCATCAAGGAAGGGTCGTTCATTTTATCCGGCGCCAAAGGCGTTGAAATCTGGCTGGCGCCCGTTCCCACGGAAAACTTCGGGGGCATGGCCCAATCCCTGCGGGTCAACGAGTTGACCGGGGTGAGTCTGCGTTCGCTCATCAAGGCCGAGTTCGTCGCCATCCCCGTCCTTTTCGCCTGCTCGATCATTTTCTGGGGCTTCATTTGGAAGACCAACGAGGTGCCCTCGGCCTTTTTCCCGACTGCTGAAATCCGCTGGCAGCTGCTCAGTAAAAATCAGACGCTGCTCTATTCCTCGACGTTCGTGCCCGAGGGGCAGGACCCCGCCACGGTGGATATCCGGGACAGCGAGTTCATGCGCGCCATCAAACCCGGGGTGATCACCGGCAGTGCGCTCACCACCGTGGTGGTCTTCAGCTTGTTGTCCATCTTCGGCCTGCCGGTCATGCTGATCTACGGGTTTGTCCGCGGCATTGGAGATTTGCCGCACTACCTGGTCCTCGAGTTGGCGGGGGCGTTGCTCGGACGCTACTACTTCCAGAAGAAATTCGGCGCCGACAATTTTCTCCGTATGGCCCCCACGGTGGTGGCCGGCTACTTCACGGGGGTGGGCCTCACCGGCATGGCCACCATCGCCTTGAACCTGATCAAACAAGCCGTCAGTGGCGCCCCATTTTGATGATGACCCTTTCCTCTTCCAATCGCATCCAGCCCCAGGTCCAGTTACCGCTTTCCGTAGCCTTGGAAGTGGTTCTGCAGGGAATCCGTATACGCCTCGGGCGATCTATCGTGACGATGATGGGCGTGGTGCTCGGGGTGGCTTTCCTTATGTCGGTTTTCAGCACGAACGTGCTCCGGACCGGCCTGAAGGAGGAAACCGATTTGCGAGACGGGGTGCAGCGGATGCTCAATTTCCTGACGCCGGAAACCGGCAACCTCGAGGGCCGGACACTCGGCTTGGTGATCCCCGGCGACCTTACCCTCGAGGAGCAGCGATTGATCACCGGGCTGGCCGACGCCGGGGTTGCCGGTTTCCAAGTTTATCCGGCGGCATCCACAGGGTTGATCCCGAAGATCAAGGGCGTCAACCCGGTGGAAAAAATCGAGGGCTTCGGCGAGGGTGCCTCCGGGTTGGTGGTCTTCGGGAGCGGGGCCTCGGAACCTGACTGGGCCGTCGCTTCCGCCGGGCTGCGACACCCCGTGCTGGCCCACTCTCGAAGAGAATTTCCGGCGGTGGCCGCAGCGGCAGGATTGGTTTCCGTGCGACTCGACAGACCGTTGGGCGAGGAGGAGGCGGCGATGCTTGCGGCAGAAGCCCGCCGTGATCGCTCCCGCAACATCTGGATCATCACCATTGCCCTGCTCGTCACCACCATCGGTATCACCAACTCGCTGCTCATGTCCGTAACCGAGAGATTCAAAGAAATCGGCACGATGAAATGCCTGGGTGCTTTGAGCGCTTTCGTCCGGCAGATGTTTTTTCTTGAGTCGGCCCTGACCGGTCTGTTGGGCAGCGTGATCGGGGTACTGGTCGGCTTTATCGTGGCTGCAGTTCTCTATTCGTTCCTCTACGGGCCGGGCCTTGTTTTTGTTTCGATGAACTATGCCGCCCTCGTTGTGTTTGCTTTCATTTCCATCGCCTGCGGGCTTTCCATGTCCATTCTGGCCGCCATTTACCCGGCCTCCTATGCTTCGCGCATGGTTCCCGCCACCGCCCTGCGCAGCAACATCTGACCCGCCATGAACGCCGACTTATTGAACGATCTTTTCCACGAGTCCCGGGAAAGCGCCGAGGAAGTGGTGATCCGCGGCCTTGATATCTGGAAAACCTACACCATGGGCAAGGTTGAAACCCACGCCCTGCGCGGGGCCACGCTCTCTATCCGCCGTGGCGAATACCTCTCGATCATGGGACCCTCCGGTTCCGGCAAATCCACCCTTTTCAACATGATCGGCGGTTTGGGCAAGCCGACCTCCGGCAAAGTCTACATCGACCAGGTGGACATCGCCCAGCTCGATGCCGATGAGCTGGCGTGGCTCCGCTGCCGTAAAATCGGTTACATTTTCCAATCTTACAATCTCATCGCCACCATGACGTGTCTGGAGAACGTCACGCTGCCGATGGCTTTTGCCGGTATGGATGGCGATGATGCGCGGGACAAAGCGGTCGAGATTCTGGAGCTGGTCGGCCTTGGGCATCGTCTGCTGCACAAACCCACCGAGCTTTCCGGTGGCCAGCAGCAGCGCGTCGCCATCGCGCGCTCGCTGGCCAACAGTCCGGAAATCGTCCTGGCCGACGAACCCACGGCCAACCTCGACCAGAAAACCGGGGAGGAAATGATCGAGCTGCTGGCCCGTCTGCGCGACGATCTCGGCGTAACCATCATTTCCGCCACCCACGACCTCAAAATGCTCCGCCGGTCGGACCGCATCATGTGGATCAAAGACGGCCAGATCATCAAAGTCGCCGCTCCGGCGGAAATTGATTTCAGCAGCGCGGAGTTTCATTGATCCATGAACGATTTGTTAACCAACGGAAAAATGTCCACCGCGCCGCCTCCTCGCTCCCACCCTCTCAAAGCCATTGCGCTGCCCGGCGAAAATGTCGAATGGCGTGAGGCTCCCGACGGCAGAATCCATTTGCGCGGACGTTTCCCCAGGCGCGGTTTCGCCGCGCGTATTTTCGGGTCCGAGAAGCTCGTGCAGACCGTCCTCGACGACCGGGGCTCTTTCTTTTGGTCCCTGCTCGATGGCCGGCGCAACCTCTTGGAAATCGCCGGACGCCTCGGTGCCCGGTTCTCTCTGGACAACGCCGCCAGCCGCGAGGCCACCGTGCTGTTTGTCAAAATGCTGATGCGGCGCGGCTTGCTTCGTCTGCAATTGTCTCCCACCGGTGTACCGGCCTCCCACACCACCAAGCCCTCAGACAAAGAATTCTCATGAGCGAAGTATTGATCCGGACCGAAAACGTCAAAAAACTCTACCAGCTGATCGGGGAGGAAGTCTGGGCATTGAAGGGAATCACCTTGGATATCTACCGCGGCGAGTTCATTTCGATCATGGGGCCCTCAGGCTCCGGAAAATCCACTTATTTCAACCAGATCGGTGCCCTCGACCGCCCGACTGAGGGCCGGGTGATCTTCGACGGACAATCCATCTTCGACCTTAGCGAACCGGAGCAGGCCTGGTTCCGCTGCAACAAAATTGGCTACATTTTTCAAACCTTCAATCTCATCCCTGTCATGACGGCCCTGCAAAATGTCACTCTCCCCATGGTTTTCCAGGGGGCGGATAAAAAATCGGCGGCCGAACGAGGAGCGGTCATTCTCGAACGCGTCGGCCTCGGCCACCGCCTGCACCACAAGCCCTTCGAGCTTTCCGGAGGCCAGCAGCAACGCGTGGCCATCGCCCGGTCGCTGGCCAACAATCCCGCCGTCATTCTGGCCGACGAACCCACCGGCAACCTCGACACCAGGACGGGCGGCGAGATTATCGAAATCCTCCAAGCACTCAACCGCGAGCAGGGGGTCACGGTGATCTGTTCCACCCACGACCCAAAAATGCTGGCCGCCTCCGCCCGAGTCTGCTGGATCGAGGACGGCCTCATCAAAAAAGTAACCTCACCCGACGAGGTCAACCTGCATGAATAAGCATCGGAAGCGGCCGGTGGTCATCGACACGGATACCGCCAATGAAATTGATGATCAATTTGCGCTGGCCTACGCGGCGTTGTCTCCTGAGGCTCTGGATCTCATCACGCTGGCCGGGCCTGTTCGGACGACGATCCGTTGGTGGTTGTCGGAATCGGCGCCGCGACGAATATTGCCAACGCCCTTCTGTTGGAGCCGGATTTATGCCGGTCGATCGTGGTAATCTGGCTCGGCGGCCACGCGTTGTTCTGGCCTTCCGCACCCGAGTTTAATCTGCTGGGCGATGCGGTCGCCGCCCGGGTGCTCTTCGACAGTGGAGTTCCTCTGGTGCACATCCCGTGTGGAGGTGCGGCCCGCTATTTGTCGGTGCCACTCCCGCCATGATCTGTGGACATGGATACGGTGGCAGGGAACGCTTGGAATGGGGCGCGCAACGTGCTGATCGCATTGTCTTTTGACATGCGCCCCGGGATTCCATCTATCTGCGGATCCGCAGGCGCCTTAAGAAAATGCTGAAAAACTGAAGAAGAAAGGCGGCTTCGCCGCTAGCAGTTACGCATTGTGCCGGGGACGTCCCGATCCACCAGGACACGCTACACCGGAGGGGGCAGGATGTCTGAACCTAAACTTTCAAAGTGCGCCGACGGCGCAGAAGGAGGGAGAGCACACCTACTGCGAACAGACCTGCCGTCGATGGTTCGGGAACCACGGCGAATACTCCATTATCAATGTTAAAGGTGTATTGCGTGCCTCCACCGCTTCCTGCGGTCCAGAGGTTTCCTCCGCATTCGCTTTTGCCAAATTTCCCGTCCAAAAATCATTCCCTTCGGGGGATACATATAAGAGGCAAAAGTTCATCAGTATATACAAAGGACAAAAATTCATTAGTCGATTCTTCTTGAAAATATTTGAGTCGAATCACGGAAAGCAAATGCGGGCCAACTGCCAACAGAATCCGGTGAGCGGATATCACCCCCGCGCCGGATCCAGTGCCGGGTCGCATCGCCGCGTGGCTCCCGGAAGCCGCACCAGTTTGCCATCGACGACAAAGCCCTCCGGGCGATCGGCGATATGGGCGATGAGACGTTCCCGCCAGATGGTGACAGCATCGGCGTGCGCGGGATCCTTGGAAAGATTGTGGCATTCCTGTGGGTCGGTCTGGAGATCGAAAAAGAGTTCCCGCCCCAGGCCGGGTTCCCAGATGTATTTCCAATGGCCATCAGTGAGAAATTGCATGCCGGTGGGGGAACCCCCGCATTGGCAGATTTCTCCATGCAGCCATTCCCTCCAAGTGCCATCCCCTCTCAGACGTTTCACCAGACTGGCTCCCTCCACCTGCGGCGGGATTTCCACCCCGGCGATGTCGAGGCAGGTGGGCATGATATCCCTCAATTCCACCACCTCATCGCGCACCTGCTGCGAGGGTATTTGCATTTCATCGGGGAATCGGATGATGAAAGGAACGCGGGCCGATGCCTCCAATGCGCGGGTTTTTCGGATCCACTGATGGTCGCCGAGCATCTCGCCATGATCGGAAACAAAAATGATCACCGTGTTGGCGGGGACCACCTTGAGAATGCGGGCAAGTTGATCGTCGATGTGGTTGATGCAACCGTAGTAGCCGGCGCGGAATTGCTGCATTTGCGCCGGCGGCAGAACAGTTTTCCAACTCGCGATTGGAAGGCCGGGACGGTATGGCTCCGGATCTTCCCAATCGCCGGTGACAAGCTCCGGCAGATCTGCATGGATGTAGCGGTCCCAATAAACTTGCGGCGGCGTGCAGGGCTGGTGCGGCTGATGGTAGCTGACATTCAAAAAAAACGGAACGGTGGGATCACGCCGTTCCAAAAATCGCATCGCACAATCGGTCACCCAGTTGGTGAAGTGAACTTGCTCTGGCAGGTGAAACGGCCGTGCCACCCAACCGTTTTCATCCGCTCCATGCGCCATCCCGGCCCTGGGCATTTGGAACCCCTTTTCCTGGAGCCACCGCGCGTAATCTGCATGCTGTTGATGCGGTGCATCGGCCCAATCGGCGCTCATAAATCCATGAAGCTTGCGTTGGGGATGGAGATGGAGTTTGCCGCAAAGATGCGTTTGATAGCCGGCTTTGGTGAGTTCTCCGGGCAGGGTCGGACCTTCAAGGATGGCATCGTAGTTGGTGAAAACTCCATGGCCACGAGCTGAGCGCCCGGTGAGAAGCGTGCGCCGTGCAGGAATGCATTGCGGATGCGCCGAATAAGCACGGGGAAAATAGCAGCCGCTCGCTGCCAGATGATCCAGATAGGGCGTCTGCAGAACGGGGTGTCCGGCGATGCCAAGGCAGTCGCCGCGTTGCTGGTCGGTCATCACCAGCAAGATATTGGGTCGCAGATTGGAGCTCACGGTTGGAGGGTGGATTCTTTAGTAATTCGATCCCAAGGTCAACAAGAATCCACTCGAACCCGGGGAACTCGGTGGAATGCGATCTTCGGTGTCTGGAGTGACAACACGTGGTTCCTCTACTGGAAATACTATACCGTGGGGCTGACCATCGTCGTGGGGGCGATCTCCACCGTCTGGTTCACCATCGGGGGCACGCTTGACCTGCGCAAACTCTTCAAGCACCTCAAAACCCTGCAGGTTAACGCCAATGACGACGGGCGCGTCATCGGCCACATGAACGCCGACGACTACGTGGCCTTGCAAAATAAGCAGGCTGGGGAGGCAGATGACAAGGCATCAGAGCCCGACCATCGACCGTGATGTCGCCAAAGGATTGAAGGGTCCCGGGAGGTTGTTTATCTCACGACGCACTGCAACTTATCCTTCCACTCCGGCGGATACCGCTTTGGACCAAGCCTGAGGTGGATTTTAAGGGTTTTACATTCCAGCCTGCTGTCACCGTCTCTGCGAGTCCTTAGGATGCCGCCCAGTGTGCTTTGCAGGTCCGAAGGATTTTCGCCGTGCCACACATCTCTTCCCGTCAAAATTGAAACTTATGCCCGACCCTGACCCTCAATCTCCAGAGCCCCTAAATCTGAAAGCGAGTTCCAGGCTGAATTCAAAAAATCTGAAAAAATGTCGTGATGGCAGACGACCCGGGGCGAGTGAAACCTCGCCCGCATCCTTATTTGCAAGGGGTTACAACACAGGGTCTTCTGGAGTGTTCACCTGACTGGATTCGATTCCCTTCACCCGCTCACTGGCTTTCCCCGGCTGGGCGGCTGTTTTTAATTACTTCCAATTCCAGAACGGGATGATGATCGCGAGGACGTGCCATCGCAAGCTTGGCAGCAATTAGTGCAGTGAGGTTGAGAACATGGATCTCATCCAATTTGTTGAAGTGTTTTTCCAGAATATTTTTCATCGCGGCTTGCCAATAATTATGACCCGAATGGCGCTAAGTTAAGGCGGATTCGGGCGGGGTCTCACTCCTAATCTTAATCGTAATCCTAATCGTAATCGAATGATGCTGAAAAGATTACGATTACGAACACGATTACGATTACGAGCCGCTGGTTTCTTAAGTTAGCGCCATTCAATTATGACCCCAATCTTTACTTCCACGTTGCGCTCGCACGGCAAGTTATCATCATCTTCAAGCACTGCCGCGAACTCACCACCGAGGACCAAGCTCTCGAGTGGTTTGGCCTCCTGCCGTCTCTTTCAGGCGAATTGCCCATACAATCCTGCCAAGAGGATCAAAATCGGCACAATCGTGCTGAAATTTGGCAGGAATCTCCCGGAAATTTTCTCCCGGTTTTTTAGAATAGAAGTGTGCTTTCTTTGTCCAGTCATCCCGCAAAGGTCCGTCTCGATTCCCCGGAAAACGGAATCACGGTTGCGTGCTACTACTTCGGGATTAAGAACTTCAAACATCCGGTGCCGAAGACTGCGGATTTCGGCGGGCGCGCTGCGTGGACGGACAACCGCTACAAACTCATCACGGCCGCGGCCAACCGGAAAGACGGGGAAGCCGACGGACGCAACCGGCTTTATGACCTCGTGAACGATCCGGGGGAAGCAACCAACATCGCCGAGGACCACCCGGAAATCGTCGCCAAGATGATGAAGCAACTGCACGAATGGCAGGCTTCCGTCGAGCGCAGCCTCAGCGGAGCCGATTACGCCAAAGCCAAGGACGCCGCGGATGATACACCCACCGATTGATGAACACTTCACGCACCGCATACTTTCTCGCTTTCGCCGACAAGCTGGAGTGGCTCGTCTTCAACGCCGGGCAGGGCGCGCGCACCGCGGAAGGCAGCAAGATCGCCTGCCTTTCCGCCAGCACGCTGACCCAAGCCCTGGAAAAGATGCCGCTGGGCTATCCGCACAACGGCCGCGGGCGCTGGCAGTATTCTCCCGCGCACCAGGTCGGCGGCTCCTGCTGCACTGCCACCGCCGTGCAACTGCTGCCGCACTACGTCGCCTCCATGTGGATGAAAACTCCGGACGGCGGCTTGGCCGCCACTCTGCTCGGACCCTCGACGGTCACGACGGAAATCGGGGGCACAAAGGTGAGCATCGAGGAATCCACGGACTACCCGTTCTCCGACACCGTGAGTTTCCGCATTTCCACGCCGCAACCCGTGCGGTTCCCGCTGCACCTGCGCATTCCCGCGTGGGCGGGCCAGGTCAAACTCACGGCCGACGGCGCCAAGATCACCGGTGCCCCCGGACAACGTATCGTCAAAAAGGAATGGCGCGACGGCGACACCGTCACGCTGGAATTGGAAAATCCCGTCGGCACGCGGACCAGCGTGAGCTGCGAGCGCAGCCTCCGCCGCGGCCAGTGGAAGATGATTCACTTCCACGAAGATGACGCGGTGGCGCTTTACAACCTGGAAGACGATCCCGGAGAACAGAACGACCTCGCGCGCGAACTCCCCGAAAAAACCGCCGAACTCCGCGCCGAACTCACCG